>JACOUZ010000238.1 GCA_016177515.1 Acidobacteriota bacterium | reverse complement strand
TTCGAGCTGGCGGCCGAGGGCGCCCCCCGCGCCGGGACGGGGGTGGCGACCCGCTGGGCCCGCGCAAAAGTCGAGTCGCTCACGGACACCCTGCACGAGAACGCCGATCCGGAATCGGTCCGCCGCGCGGTCATCGGCGTGGCCATCCCGTTCGGCATCGTGACTCGCTACACGAGCCTGGTGGCGGTGGAGGAGTTTCCGACCGCGACGGGCGACTCCGTACCGGTCCGGGTTGCCAACGGGCAGCCCCTGGGCTTGACCCTTCCAGGCGATTTGCCGCAGGGCGGGACTGCGGAGCCGTTGCTGCTCCTGGCAGGCATCGTGCTGGCCGGGCTCGGCGGGGCCTGCCTCCTCCGCCTCCGGAGGCCGGCGTGACCGGATCGAGGACTCGCAGGGAGGCGCGGTGACATGCGGCGGCGCGGCGCGCTTCGGCTGGTGGCGCTCCTGCTGCTCGTCCCGGGGTGCATTCTTATCGGACGGCGCGGATATCTCGAAGCCAAGGCGGTCCTAGCCGGCCACCTGATCGATCGCGCCCTGGCCGCGCACCTTCGGGACGGCAGGCCGCACCGGCCCTGGGCCTGGGCCGACATGCACCCGATCGCCGTCCTGGAGGCCGGGCGGCTGGGGGTGCGCCGCACGGTCCTGCGCGGCGCGACGGGGGAATCGATGGCGTTCGCCGCGGGGCACATCGACGGCACGGCGCTGCCGAACGGCCGCGGACACTCGGTGCTCGCGGGGCACCGGGACAGGGCTTTCGCCTTCCTCGGGGAGCTGGCGCGGGGCGACACGCTCCGCCTGCGGACCGCGGGCGGCGTCCGGGATTACGTCGTGGACGGGACCTGGATCGTCACCGCCGCCGACGTGGGCGTGATCGAGCCGACGCCCGAGGACCGGCTGACGCTTCTGACCTGCTACCCCTTGGGCGGCCTTTTGCGGTCACGCCTCAGATACGTCGTGACCGCCCTCCCGGCCGCTTACGGCCCGACCGAAATAGTCGTGAACGCGTCCGGCACGAACTCCGCGCTGTCGAGGAAGCCGCGGATGCGGTAGTCGGCCGGCGCCGGAACCGGCGCTCCCGAATCGTCGACCTGGGTCCAGTTGAAGTCGTAGGTGACCGTCTCGCCCGGCTGGACGGTCCTCTCGGTCACAATCGCCGGGCACCCGACGTGGAAGCGGTAGTCGTAGACGACGGCGTTCGACATGTTCTGCACGGCGAAGAAGGCCTCGCAGGCGGAGGGGAAGTGCAGGGTCACCGGCGCGGATCCTCGGTTGGTCAGCAGGAGCGTAATCGCGACCGGCTCCCCCTGGGCGTAGGCCGCCTTGTCCGTCATGATCTGCATTTCCAGGGCAGGAGCCTGGTACGTGACGGAGATCGAGGCGACGGATGAGACGTTCCCCGCGTGGTCGAAGGACCTGGCCTCGATCAGGTTGCCACCGAAGTCCAGCCCGACCGACAGGCTCCAGGGAGAGGTCCCGGCGGCCATGATCCACGGCCCGCCGTTGACACGGACCTCCGCCCGCCGCACGCCGCTCCCGGCGTCCGCGGCGGCGCCCCAGACGACGATGGGCACCGTCGTGAACACCGCGCCGTCGGGGGGAGAGGTGATGGCGACGGTCGGGGGGACCGTGTCGAATTCGGAACCGGGGAGGATCATCAGCGGGTACCGATCCAGGCTGTTGTCGGGGCCGACCACGTACGGGGTGTCCCCGAATCCGTCCGGCCCGGTGCACTGGTCCTGTGCCGGACCGCTGCACTGGTCGATCCCCTGGTAGTTGGTCCAGTAGTTCCCGCCCGCCGGGTAGCCGTCGTCCCAGGCGTTCGGGCCGCCCCTCTGGTCGATCGCCTGCAGGGCGTTGCTCAGGATGTTGTTGTGGTGGACCCGGGCGCCCGCCGAACCGTCGAGATTGATCCCGACCATGTTCGCCGCGAGGGTGTTGCCCCGCACCAGGACGTTGGACGCCCCCAGCACGTCGATTCCCGAGCCCTGGGTGTTCGAGGACGAGATGTTCTCCTCGATTGCGAGGTCGCCGCCCGAGAAAATCCGGATGCCGTGCGTGTTGCCGGTGGCCCGGCTCCGCTCGATCCGCCCGTTGTGTACGGTATTGAGCAGCATGCCGTACTGTCCGCCGTGCACGCTGACGTTGCGGATGACAAAGTGGGCGTTGGTGTTTCCGATCAGGATCCCGGCCCCGCCGGGGGGCCCGGCGATGTCCCAGGACGCGATGATGTAGGGATCCGCGAGGTTTCCGGAGCCGCGGATCACTCCGTTGGCCGCCGTGAAGCCGCCATCACCGTCTATGACGATGGGAGGGTGCGGGCGGAGCGCCGCCAGGCAGGCCAGGGGCGACGCGTCGATCTCCGCGTCCCGCAGGCCGACCTGCCCCTGGCCGCCCGAATCGAAGGACCCGACCTGCGCCGGGGTGACCCAGCGCGCCAGGAACCAGAAGGCCTGGCCGCGGGCGGGGGCGGCCGTGAAAGGGAGCATGGTCGGGGCGTAATCGTCGGCCAGGCACTCGGCGGTCGCGGCGGTGAAGTCCCCGCGGGTCGTGAGGAGCGTTCCGACGTCGCCGCGCACGACGTCGTATCCGGTGGCGTTGGCGACCGGGGTCCACTCCAGACGGTCCTCCTCCACGCGCAGGTCCAGGGGGGCGAGGGGCGAAGGCGGCCCGACCGCGATCCGGGTCACGAAGCCGTCCGCCTGGCCGGCGTTTCCGGGTTGCATCGGGTTGAGCGTGGGGAAATTTAGGGACGACGTGATCCCCGTCACGGAGGCGTCGCCCGATCCCCCCACGGCGATGTCGGCGCAGCACGATTCCGTCGAGCAGCCGCCCAGGTAGGTTGAGAAGAGATACGAAGCGCCCATCGGGGCCAGGACGGTGACGAAGATGTCCCCCAGTCCCGCCTGCGCCGCCTGCAGGGGATTGGCGACCGGAAAGTCGGAGGCCGACGTGTCCCCCGCGACGTAAATGTTCCCAGAGGCGTCCAGGGC
>JACOUZ010000025.1 GCA_016177515.1 Acidobacteriota bacterium | reverse complement strand
TCATCGTGCAGGGTCAGCCCAATACCCGGACAGGCTCCTAAATGTCGGCGCTTTTCATCAGCCTCAAGGTCGCCGCCTGGGTCACCGTCCTGGTTCTGCCGCCGGGGATCCTGCTGGGCTTTCTTCTGGCGCGCGGCGATTTCAGGGGGAAAAGCCTGATCGAGACGACGGCGTCGCTCCCCCTCGTCCTCCCTCCCACCGCGGTCGGCTACCTCCTGCTGCGGGTCCTGGGGAGGCACGGTCCGCTCGGCGAGAAGGCCCTGGGCTTCGACCTCGATCTCCTGTTCACCTGGAAGGGCGCGGTCCTGGCGTCCTGCGTCATGGCGCTTCCTCTCGTGGTGCGCACCTCGAGGGTCGCTTTCGAAGAGGTCGATGCCCGTCTGGAAGGGATCGCCCGCACGCTCGGACTGGGCCGGGTCAGGACCTTCGTCGAGATCACGCTGCCATTGGCCCGGCGCGGCCTTCTGGCGGCCGCGGTCCTGGGTTTCAGCCGGGCGCTGGGGGAGTTCGGCGCGACGGTGATCGTGGCCGGCAACATCCCGGGCCGGACGCAGACCCTGGCCCTGGCGATCTTCAGCGACATGCAGACCGGGCACGATCGCGAGGCGATGGTCCTGGTCGCCGTGACGGTGGTCCTGGCCTTCGCGGCCGTCTGGACGGTCGAGATCCTGCTGCGCAAGCGCTCGCGTCCCGCGTGATGCCGAACCTCCTCCTCGACATCACGGTGCCGCTGGACCGGTTCACGCTCTCGATTCGTTGGGAGTCCTCCGAGGCCGCGCTCGGGATCTTCGGCCCGTCGGGGGCCGGCAAGACGTCGATCCTGGAGTCGATCGCCGGCCTGCGGCGGGGGGTGCGGGGAGCGATTCGGGTCGGGGACGAGACCTGGCTCGACTCGTCCCGCGGTCTGTCCCTGGCCCCGGAGCGGCGCGGCGTCGGCTACGTGCCCCAGGATGCCCTCCTCTTTCCGCATCGCAACGTCATGGGCAACGTCCTCTCGGGACAGAGGCGGGCTGAGCGGACCGCGGCCAGGCGCGTCGCGCCGGAAAGGGTCCTCGAGGTCCTCGAGCTGACCGATCGGATGCGAAGCGAGGTGTCGTCGCTGTCGGGAGGCGAAAGGCAGCGCGTCGCTCTCGGCCGCGCTTTGTGCTCCGGGGCGGCCCTTCTCCTCCTGGACGAGCCTCTGGCGGGCCTGGACCAGCCCCTGCGGCGGCGCATCCTCCCCTACCTCTTTCGGATCCAGCAGGAGTTCGCCATCCCGACGGTCTACGTGTCCCACGAAGCCGCCGAGGTCAGCCTGCTCAGCCGCGAGGTCCTGGTGCTGGCGGCCGGGAGCGAGGTAGCGCGCGGCCGGCCGGAAGAGGTCTTCATCGACCCCGCGGTCTATCCCATGGCCCGCGCCGGAGGCTTCGAAAACCTGTTGCGAGGAAGGGTCGTGGAGGCGTTCGAAGCCGTCGCCCTGGTGGAGCTGGAGCCCGGGACCCGGATCACGGTCGCCGGAGCCGGCCTGCAGCCGGGGCGCGAGGTGAGCATCGCCGCGCGGGCCGAGGATCTGATCCTCGCCATCCACCCGCCCGCGGGACTCTCGGCGCAGAACATCCTGGCCGGAGAGGTCCGGGAGATCCGGGAGCCGGTTCCGCGGGAGGGGAGCACCGGGCAGGTCGTCGTGGTCGTCGCCGTGGGCCGGCTTCCGGCTCCGCTGGTTGCGACGATCACGACACAGGCGTGCCGGCAACTGGCTCTCCGGCCCGGCCTGCGGGTCCACCTGGTCTGCAAGGCCAACGCGCTCCACGTCCTGGCGGCACGATGATGAATCCAGGATCCACGAGGAGGTCCGACATGCGGCGCAAGCTGTTCCCCTGGGTGACGCCGGCGATCCTGATCTTCGCGATCGGGGGCCCGGCGAGCGCTTCGGCCGCGCCGGCGGCAGGGGAGAAAGGGAAGATCGAGATCGAATTGCGCCTCATGTTCTGGGCCGTGGCCGCGGGCGCCGAGGACCTGCCCTCGGGAACTCCGGCCCCGACGGCCCAGGTCGAAGACATCCGGGACATGTTCCTGAGGCGGGGGAGGGTGATCCTCCGGGCCCAGGCGTCGCCCCGCCTCGAGGTCTACGCCCAGCTCGGGCAGGACAACGCCGGCAGCAAGGTCCTGAGAGACGATGCAGGCTTCCGGATCAAGGACCTGTACCTCAATTACAGGAGAGCCGAGACGTTTCAGGTGATGGTGGGCCAGTTCAAGGTCCCGTTCCTGCGCCAGAATCTCGAGTCGGGCTTCGACCAGCTCTTCGTCGACCGCGCCGCGCTCCCCGCGCTCAGGCCGGCGCTCGAGGGGAACCGGGACCAGGGAGGGATGATCTGGGGCAGCCGCGGCGGCTTCCATTACCGGGTCGCAACGTTCGACGGCTCGGACCAGGAAGACGGCAACTCCGCGAGCAGCCCGCGCGGGGTGGCGCGCGTCTCCTGGAACTGGTTCACGCCCGAGACGGGAGTGGGATACACGGGCACCTCGATCGGCGAAAAGCGGATCCTGCAGCTTGGAGCGCAGGCGGACATCCAGAACCACAGGCTCGATTCGAAGGACGAGAGCGCGTTCACCGGCCTGTCCCGCGCCTACCGCGCCTGGGCCGCGGACCTCTTCTACGATCAACCGTTCGCCGGGACGTGGGCGCTAACCTTCGAGGGGGCCTGGCTGGAGCGCCGGGACGACTACGACGGTCCGGGCCTCGACACCCGCGCCATCAGCGGCTATTACGCCCAGGCCGGGCTCCTGCTTCCCGGGCACGTGGGCCCGGGCCGGCTCCAGCTCGTCGGGCGCTACGAGGATCTGGACAC
>JACOUZ010000230.1 GCA_016177515.1 Acidobacteriota bacterium | reverse complement strand
CCTCATGCCCGCGGCCCCCGAGAGCGTCCGCGGCGCGGCTTCCGTCCTGGTCCTCCTGTCGATCGCCGTCTTCGCCTCGGGGTCGGCGGGCTGCGCCGCCAGGAGCAGGAAGTCGGAGCCCGCCCCGCCGCCCGATCGGGTCTACCGGATGGCGATGGAGAAGGTGGAGAAGAAGCGCTATTACGCGGCGCGCACTCTTCTGCAGGGGCTTCTGCCGCGCGTGCCGCCCGATGACCGCGAGCTCCTGCCGAAGATCCAGATGGGCATCGCCGATTCGTTCTTCAAGGAGCGCGGCCAGCTCAACTACGGCGAGGCTTTGAACTCCTACCGGACTTTCCTGACCTACTACCCGAACCACGAGGAGGCCGACCGCGCGCAGTTCATGGTCGGGATGTCGCTGTTCCAGCAGGCGCTCTCCCCGGACCGCGACCAGTCGCTCACCTACCAGGCGATCAGCGAATTCCAGAAGGTCGCGACGATCTACCCGGCGAGCTCCTTGACGGCGGAGGCGAGCCGGAAAATCGTCGCATGCCACGACCGCCTGGCCGAGCACGAGCGCCTGGTCGGGCGCTTCTACCAGAAGCGCAAGAGGTACAACGCCGCGATTGATCGTTACCGCACGATCCTGTACCAGTATCCGCACTACAGCCAGACCGGCCAGGTCCTGTTCGACCTGGGGAGGTGCCTGCTCCTGGTCGGCAACCGGCCGGAGGCGGAGGAGTTCTTCAGCCGGCTGTTCCAGGACGAGCCGGTCGGCAAGCCGACCGCCAGGGCCCGGGAGCTCCTGGCCGAGTTCGACAGGGATCGGGAGAGACAGTCGCGCAAGGAACGCAAGGAATGAGCCGGCGGCGGCCCCCCCTGTCGGTCATCGTCCCGACGTACAACGAGGAGGCCACCCTGCGCGACTGCCTCGAGTCGGTGCGCTTCGCGGACGAGATCCTGGTGGTCGACTCGTTCTCGAACGACGCGACCGTGCGCCTGGCGCGCGAGGCCGGCGCCCGCGTCCTGCAGCACGAGTATGTCTACTCGGCGCGCCAGAAGAACTGGGCCATCCCGCAGGCGGCGCACGAGTGGGTCCTCCTGGTCGACTCCGACGAGCGCGTGACGCCCCCCCTGCGCGACGAGATCCTGGCCCTGCTCGAATCCGGCCCGCGCCACGACGGCTACTGGATCTTGCGCGCCAACCACTTCCTCGGGCGGCGCATGAAGCGCTGCGGCTGGGGGACCGACCGGGTGATCCGCCTGATCCGGAGGGACGTGTCCCGCTACCAGGACCGTGAGGTGCACGCCGAGATCGACCTGCCGGGGCCGCTGCCGGTCCTGCGGCACCCGCTCGAGCACCATTCGTTCCGTTCGTTCCGGCAATACTGGCGCAAGATCCAGCTCTACAGCGAGTGGGGCGCGGCGCAGCTCTACAAGGAGGGGAAGCGGGCGGGGCCCCTGCAGATCCTCGGCCGGCCGGTCACCCGCTTTCTCAAGATGTACATCGTGCGGCTCGGCTTCCTCGAAGGGCTGCACGGCCTGGTGCTTTCCATGCTCGGCGCCTTCACCGTCTACCTCAAGTACGCCCGGCTGTGGGAAATGCGCATCCTGAAGGGGACCGCCGAGGTGCCGGCGCAGGTCGAGGCCGGCGGCCGCCTGGCGCGCGAGCAGATCGGGCGCATGGTGGACGAGGAACCCCGCCCACGGCACGCGGCCGCGCCCCCGGCGCGTCCCGGCGGGCCGGGCGAGTCCCCGCAACACCGGTGAATCCCAGGACCATCCTGCATCTCAATACCGAGGCCGGCTGGCGCGGCGGCGAGGCCCAGACGCTGCGCCTGGCGGCCGGCCTCCTGGCGAGGGGACACCGCTGCCTGATCGCCGGCGTGCCGGGGGGAGACCTGGTGCGGCGGGCGTCGGCGCCCGGCCTCGAAGTCGTCCCCGTGCCGATGCGCGGAGAGTTCGACCTCGGGGCGGCCCGCGCCCTGGCGCACATCGTCCGCGAGGAGGGGGTCGACCTGATGCACTACCACACGGCGCACGCGGTCACGATCGGGACGCTGGCGACGCTGTTCCTGCGCCGCCGGCCGGCGACGGTGGCGGCGCGGCGCCTGTCGTTCCCGCTGCGCAGCGCGCTTCTCGGCCGCTTCAAGTACTCCTTCCGCGTCGACCGCGTGATCGCGGTGTCCGAGGCGATCCGCCGGCTCCTGGTGCGCCGGGGGCTCGACCCGGCGCGCGTCGTCACCGTGCACTCCGGCATCGACCCGGAGCGCTTCGCGGGAGGTGACGGGCGCAGGTTCCGGGAGTCGCTCCGATCTGTCCTCGGTGCGGACGCCGGGAAGGCGTTCCTGATCGGCACGGCCGGCCACCTGGCGGCGCACAAGGGGATCGATCTTTTTCTCGAGGCGGCGGCCGGGGCCGCGGCCGAATGGCCGGAGGCGCGGTTCCTGGTGGCCGGCCGCGGAGAGGGAGAGGCGGCGCTCCGGCGGGAGGCCGCGCGCCTCGGTCTCGAGGGGCGCGTGGTGTTTGCGGGGTTCCGCGACGACATGCCGGATGTGCTCGCCGGGCTCGACCTGTTCGTCCTGGCTTCCACGTCGGGCGAGGGATCGCCCGCGGTGCTGAAGGAGGCGATGGCCGCCGGCACGCCGGTCGTCGCCACCGCGCTTGACGGTATCGAGGAGATCCTGGAGGATGCGCGCCACGGCCTCCTGGTCCCGCCCGGCAACGCCCCCGCGCTGGCACGGGCCATGATCCTCCTGGCCGGGGATCCGGCTCTGAGGTCGAGGTATGCGGCGGCGGCGAAGACCAGAGTCCTGGAATTCACTGCGGACAGGATGGTCGAGCGGACCGGGGAGATCTACCGCTCGATCGACCCGGGGGCCTGGTGAGCGGCCTGAAGATCAACCGGTACGACTTGGACCGGCCCGGGGATCCTGTCCCGGTCCGGATCTGGAACCGGCTGACGCGCCGACAGCATCTTCTGGCCGGACGGCGCGACCAGCGACTCCCAGCCGAAAGGCAGGATGCCGCCCGAGCTCTTCCGCCGGATCATCGACGAGGCCGCCCGGCCCCGCGTGCGCCGCATCAGCCCGTACCTGATGAACGAGCCGCTGATGGACCGCGACCTGTTCGACTGGAAGAGGCCCAGGGATAGGAGCCGGCTCAGAACAGCCGTCCCTGTCGCGGGACCTTCCTTTCCCTCGTTTGCACGGGGTCGGCCATCTCCTGCAGGACCGGATAGGCCGCGACCAGTTCGGCGGGCGCCCGGACGCGCTTCCCGGAGACGGCGCTCCTGAGCATCAGGGCGTTGGCCGGCCCCTTGCCACGGTAATGGTTGTTGGCGATGACGAACACCTCTTCCGCCGAGGCGGCGATCGATCGCGTCCTTTCCACCCACGGGCGGAGCTCTTCCGGCGAGTAGAAATAGTCATAGCGGGCGCCGGCGGTACGCCCGGCCGCCGGCGGCCCGCCGGTCCCCCGCGGGGCGAACCAGTTCGTCGCATTGCGTCCATGCAGGCGGACGTAGGCGACGCGGGAGGTCACGTGGGCCGTCGGCGGCAAGGTCGCCCCCAGGGCCGGCTGGTCGATATTGCAGAATCCGACGCCGAGGTCGCGGAGAAAGGAGATCGCCCCCTCGTTGTCCCAGCTCCGGTGCCGGAACTCGGCCACCAGGGGGAGACCGGGCAGGAGCCCGGCCACCGCTTCGAGGTGGGCGCGGTTTTCGGGGCGGTCATGGAAGGCATGGGGGAACTGCATCAGGACGGTCCCCAACCTGCCGGCCTCGAGGAGGGGCGCGATTCCTGCGCGATAGGCTCGCGCTTCGGCCCTGGAATCGAGTCCCCCGCGTGCGGTGCCGGATGGGGCCCGGGAGGAAAGCGATCCGGTTGGAGCATGCGTGAGGCTCTGAAAGAGTTTGGCAGTGAACTGGAATGAACCCTTTGAAGAAACACGACTTGCCCAGGAGGCCGTGGCCTTCGGATCGGGCTGGCGGTAAAACGTGGAGTTGATCTCCACGGCGTCGAAGTAGTCGGCCAGGAACGACAGTCGATCGAAGGCGCGGGACGCGCGGGCGGGGTAGACAACGCCGGCCCAATCGGGATAATCCCATCCCGCCACGCCGACACGAATCACTTCGATCTCCTCCGCGATCCCTGGTTTTTCGGGCCCTGCTTTAATGATTGACGAAAGGTCCAATTCCTGCTATTATTTGAGCCACATTTCACGGGAAGACCCCCAGCCAAGCCCCGGGGTGAGCGGAGGCGGACCTTGGAAGTCAAAGAATTCAAGATCGGTGACAAGGTTGTCTATCCGAACCATGGTCTCGGTATTATCGAACAAATCGAGAAGCGGTCGATGGGTGACAGGATGGAGGAATTCCTCACCCTGCGCATCGTCGCCAACGACAGCACGGTCATGGTGCCCCGCAGCAACACCACGAGCGTCGGCCTGCGTCGGGTCGTGACCAGGAAGGAGGTCGAGGAGGTCTTCGACGTCCTCAAGGACACCAAGATCACCCTGTACGACGACTGGAAGGGGCGTTTCCAGGAAAATTCCGACAAGATGCGCACCGGCTCGATCACCGAAGTGGCCCGCGTGTTCAAGAGTCTCAGCCACCTCGCCATCCAGAAGAACCTGTCCTACCGGGAGCGGCGCATGCTCGACAAGGCCAAGTACCTGATCGTCAGCGAGATCGCCGAAGTCGAGCGGCTGACGGCCGACCAGGTCGAGGCGAAGATCGATCGCGCCGTGGCACGCGGCATCAAGCAGGTCAAAGACCGCTAGGATCCGCCGGCCGCCCCCGGGGAGGGACGGCCGGAGGGTGTCCGAATCGACGGGCGACCGGAAAGACCGGTCGCCCTTTCCATTCGGGTGCCTGTGGGCTCCCGGGGTGCCATGGACCAGTTCCTCCTGCATGCCGTGGTCGCGGAGGCGGCGGGCCGCCTGGTGGAGCAGGAAGTCCTGCGGGTCTCCCATCTCGGCCGGCACCGCTACCTCCTGCGCTTCGCGACGGCCCGCAAGGACAACCTCCTGCTTTCCGTTCGGCCCGACCTGCCGCGTTTCCATCTTCTCACCGCCCGGCGAGCCGCCGAAGCGCCCCCCGATCGGTTCTCCGCCTGGCTGGACCAGGAGCTCACGGGGGCCGTCCTGATGTCCCTCGAGAAGCGTCCCTGGGACCGGGTCATCGAGATGCGCTTCCGCCTGCCCCGGCGGCAGGACGGCGCGCCGGAGCGGAAGATCGTGGTCGAGCTCCTGGGGCGATCGGCCAACCTGATCGTCCTCGATCCGGAAGGTGTCATCCTGGGCTTTTGCCGTGACCTGGCGAGCCGGTTTCGCGCCCCCGCGGTCGGGGAGCGCTACCAGCCGCCGCCGGGACGCGAGGAGTTCACCGACGTCCCCGTCGGGCCGGAGGCGCTGCCGATCGCCAGGGAGAGGTTCGGCGGCGCGACGCAGTTCCTGTCCCGGGTCAGCCCGCTTCTTGGCCGTGACCTGGCCGCGGCCGGCGCCGGTGAAGAGACGGCCGGCGACCGGCTTGGGGGGATTCTCGAGGCGGTGTGCGCCGCCGCCTGGTCGCCCGTCGTCTATTCCATCCGCCCTCTGGATGAGATGACCGAGGGGGACGATCCGGGCAGGGACGACCTGATCGTGTCCGCCCTGCCGCTTCTGTCTCCCCCGCGCCGGCCGGCGGGGACCGGCGAGAGTGACGGCCCGCTCGTCGGAACGCCGTTTTCCAGCCCCTCGGAAGCGGCGGAAGCCGGCTACGGTCTCCTGGAACGGCTGCGCGATTTCAAGGATCTGCGGGACCACCATGAAGCGCTCGTCCGCAAGGAGATCGAAAGGCTCTCGACGCTTCTCGGCAAGCT
>JACOUZ010000235.1 GCA_016177515.1 Acidobacteriota bacterium | reverse complement strand
TCGGCATGTCGCTGATCCCGACCCTGGTCTTCTCCCTGGTGCTGGCAGATCTCCTGCGCGAGCGCTTCGCGATCTCCGAGGACCTGTACGCGGGACTCGTTCTGTACGCCCTCGTGAACACGCTGCTCCCGGGCCTGTTCCTCCGCACACCGCCGCCGGACTACGACGCCCCGCACCTGAGCCAGCCGGAGTGGGACGCGCTGGCCGTCGCCCATCGTCCCAGGCCGCCTAGTGAGGGCCTTTAACCGGCGGGATCGCCGGGCCTCGTAGCGATCGCCGAGAGGCCCACCAGCCGATCTGTTGCACAGACCGCCGCGCGAGCGGACCTACCCTTCCCGCGATTGGTGTTCGAGGATCGAGCGCCACATCTGAGCGACGGCGTCGCGGCTTCCCAGGCCGACGGCCAGGGCTGCCGCAATGCCGAGGCTCCCCAGCCCGATCGAGAAGGCGGTGCGGAGGAGGTGAGGTGCGATCCCAAGCTCTTCGAGCGTGAACGCCACCACAACGACCATCAAGGCCCAGCGGACCAGCCGACCGACAAGACCGGCGCGCGTGAAGCCTTCATCGCTGAGCCCCGCCCGAATCCGGCCGGACACCGTCCCGGCCAGGGCGGCACCCGACAGCAGGACGATGATTCCAACGATCAGCTTCGGCAGGTAGAAAACCAGCCCGCCAATCAATTGCCCCAGGACCTCCAGCTGCCACACGACGACCGCGTTGGCGAAGAAAACGAGGAACACGAGGGCGGCAAGGACGTTGCCGACCGTGTTGGCGAAGGCGTGTCTCACGTCCGCCTGGGCGAAGCCCCCGGCCCAGGAGAAGCCTCCAAGCCTTCGATCGAGGCGCATCAGCAGGAGGATCCGGACGACGCCTCTTTTACCGAGCCAGCAAACGATCAGGCCGAGCAGGAGGATCAGCAGGCCGGCCGCGAGATCGGGAAGATAGTTCAGGATGCGCGTCCACATCTCGCGAAACGGTCCGAACACGGCACTCGTCGTTTCGGGTTGCAGCATGACACCCTCCTTAGCGCAGACCGAGCGTCCTCGGGAGCCAGCCGGCCGGCGTCTTTTCGTGCTTGCGCACCATGATGATCGGGACTTGACCTCGATCGATCAGATCCTGCGACACCGGCCGGGACAGGAGCTGCCCTACCGGTCCTGGGGCCGGCCCACCCATCACAACGAGGTCTCCGGGCTCGCTGGCCCGGAGGATCCCCGCCACGACGTCGTCGTCCCGGACGATCGTGGGTTGTCCCTGAACGCCAGCTTCTCCGAGGATCGCCTGGCACTGCACGCGCACCCGGTCCACCTGCTCCGGCCCGGCGAGCGACGGCAGGATCGCCAAGGGGCGAATCTCGGCCCCGTACCACTCGGCGAGGGCCGGAGCGAGGCCCGCCGCCAGACGGGCGCCGTGTCCTTCCCCGAGGGCCGGGCAGATCCGTCGGATCTCGCCCCGGCGCACGCTTCGCCCCACGAGGGCCACGTCACAGGGCGTCTCCCGCAGCACATTGTCAACCGTCGCCGCGAACATCCACTCGAGAAACGTGGGGCGCGGTCGGCGCCCCATGACGATGAGGTTGCAGTCCTCCTCGCGCGCCGTCTCGACGATCCCCTGGCTGATCCGATGCGACACCTTGATCACGCCACGGGCCCCGAGGCCCGCTTCCCGCGCGTGGCGGACGGCGTCTGAGACGAGCGCGTCCCTGACGTCGGCCCTCTCCAGGCCCGCCAGGAGCGGCTGGTCCTCGGGCACTTCCACCACGGCCAAACAGACCATCTCACCGCCGTGCTTCCGGGCGATCGCCAGGCCGACCTCCAGAAGGGACGGTGCGGTGCGTGGCGAGGAGAGCGCCACAAGGACGCGGTACTCCTTGCGCTCCATTCTCTCGATCCGGGCGATCCGCTCGAGGGCCGCCTCCTCCCTGGGGCCCGCATAGAAACGGTGCAGCAGGAACCCGCCCGCGATCCAGACGCCCGCAGAAAGCCACGCCGTCGGGCTGTAGCGAAACATCCACGCCGCCAGGAACATCTTGGTGAGCACGCCGAGTATCGGAACCAGCGGGAACCACGGGATGGTGTAGCCACGATCCAGCTCCGGCAGCTTCCGCCGGATCGAAATGATCGCCACGTTGACTTGCAGGAAGAGCAGCATGAACATGATGTCGGCGGCAGCCGCCACGTCCTCGATTGGCAGCCAGAGCAGCATGGCGATGATGATCGCCATCGAGAATGCGATCGAGACGTGGGGCGTCTTGCGGCGGCGCGAGAGGCGGGCGAACATCCCCGGCAGGTTGTGGTCCCGGGCCATGGCGAACGAGACGCGGGAGGAGGAGAAGATCGTGGCGTTGAGGGCGCTCATCGTGGACAGGAGCCCGCCGACCAGGATCATCAACCCTCCTCCCGCGAAGAACTGGCGGGCCGCCTCCACCAGGGCGATCTCCTTCTTCTCGGCGAGATACCTCCACGTCGGCACGCCGCCCCCGTCGATGGCTCCGATGGCGACGAGGGCGACCAGGAGGTAGATCGGCACGACGATCGCGAGAGACCAGAAGATCGCCCGCGGGATGTTGCGCCTGGGATCCCTCACTTCCTCGCTGCACTGCGCGATGATCTCGTACCCCTCGAATGCGATGAACGTCAGCCCCATCGCCATGAAAACGCCGCCCCACCCCTGCGGCATGAAGTCGGTGAAGTGGGAGGTCCAGTCGGGACGTCCCCGCAGTGCCGCAAGCCCGAAGCCGATGAAGACCCCGAGGACGAGGATCTTCGCCACGGTGACGATGTTTCCGGCCTTGCCCGTCTCGGAGGCCCCGCGGTAATTGATGTAGCAGAAGACCACGACGACCGCGGTGGCCAGGAGCTTTTGAAGGCTGAGCGGCCAGTGATCGCCCCCTTCGTAGCCGAGCGACTTGAGCACGAGCCCGAAGTAGGCGCCGAACCCCAGCGCATAGAGGCTGCAAGCCACCGCGTGCGCGAACCAGGACATCCATCCCGAAAGGAAGCCGTTCGGATCGGGCAGCCCCTTCTTGACCCAGAGATAGCCTCCGCCCGCGTCATGGAAGCACGAGCCCAGCTCGGCGTAGACCATCGCCGTGAAGATCGTGACGATCCCGTTCAACGCAAACGCGAGGATCAGCGCCGGCCCTGCCACGCCCGCCGCTATCCCCGTGAGCACGAAGATGCCGGCGCCGATCATGGCGCCGACGCCGATCATCGTCACGTCCAGAAGCCGCATCTCACGGCTCAGCCGGACCTCGGGACCCCGAACGGTCATGGGGGAGGCTCCACGGCGGGACGGATGCCGCGCGTATCGTATCGACCCGCCAATAGCCGGGTCAATCGGCGGCCCCGCGGCGCAGCACCCGGGCAGCCCGGATGTGCGGTCCTCTTCCACCGGGGAAGGCCGACCTCCGGCGCAGCAGCCGCGTCGGCCAGCGATGGATTTCGAGAAGAAGGTCCCGTCCTTGAACGCCGATCCACCGCAGGGTCACGACGTCCTCAAGGCTGCGATCCCAGAGGGGGCGGCCAGGTTCTCGCCTCCGCCCCGGGGTCGAATCGGGGGTCGCGCCCGGCGGCGTCCTCGGGCTGGGCCACTTCCGAGTTGAGCCACTCGATGACCGCCGCGTACCCCAGGCTCTCCGGGTCGTGACGGAGGTATCCGGGGACGATCGCCAGGACGTGGAACCCGCGACGGATCTGGAACGAAACGGTCGGGTCCCAGAGATCGCCGCGGACTACCTTGATGGCGTACTCCTCCGCGCCCATCCCGTCGGCATGCCGGTGGTAGCCGCGCAGGCGGGCCCCCGCGCGAATGCGCCGGAGCCGCAGTCGCCGGACCAGATCTCGGCGCGAGTGATAGAGCCTCGTGCCGACGCCCTTCCCCTGGAAAGAGGGATGCACCATGACCTCGGCACCGTAGAGCGTCCGACCCCGCGCGGGGTCATGATTGGTGAACGTCCCCCGTGCGGTGAAGTCGCGCCAGCTCATCTTCATGTCGTAGTCGTCCCAGAGGACGATGAGGCTGGCGGCGGCGCCGATCACGCGGCCGGAAGCGCTCTCCACCGCCACGAACTGTCCCTCGGGAAAGACCCTGAGATGCGAGGCGAGCTGGTCTTCCGTCCAGGGCGCGGAGACCGGGTAAACCCTCTTGGTCATTTCGATGATCGAGGGGAAATCCTCCGCTCCCGTCGTGCGGACGGTGACATCGATGGGGCTGCGGGTCACAACGGCACCACCTCCAGCTTCGAGACAACCTCGGCGGTCGTGCTGCTGTCGCGGAGCGGCAGCACCGTGCCGTGTTGCCGGCTCTCGAGGATTGTTGTCAGATTGAGCTCCCCGATAATCATGCTTTCCTGGTTCGGAGTTCCCTCCGCCAGGATGCCGTCCCGTGAGAAGGCGAAGTCGCTCGGGGTCAGAATCGAGGCTTGGCCATAGTTCAGGGAGACCGCGGGAACCATCGGGAGGGAACCGACCGTGGAGGACTGGATGACGTAGACCTGGTTTTCGATGGTCCGGGCCTGGGCGCAGTATCGGACGCGCAGAAAGCTCTGCCGGTCGTCGGTGCAGCTCGGAACGATGAGGAGGATCGCCCCCTGCCGGGCGGCCGCCCGCGCCAGCTCGGGAAACTCGATGTCGTAGCAGATCGTGATCGCCAGTCTCCCAAGCTTCGTGTCGAAGATCCGGAGACGCTCGCCCGGCGAGATCAGCCATTCCTCCGATTCGAAGCGGGTCAGATGGAGTTTCTTCTGGATCCCGTGCTCGCCCGTGGGACTGAACAGGAAACCCTGGTTGTAGACCGCCTCGGACTCTGCATCGACCGTGGGGATCGTCCCGGCGACGATATAGAGGCCTCCCTTCCGGGCCAGGCCGCTCATCAGGTCGACGAAGCGGGAGGACTGCTTGGCCAGATCCCGGACCTGCTCGTGAATCGGGCGCTTCACGCTTCCCAGCGTTAGGAGCTGGACCGTGAAGTACTCCGGGAACACGATCAGGTGGCAGCGATTGTCCACCGCCGTCTCGACGAGCGCCTCCACCTGGTCCTGGAACTGATCGAACGTCCGGACCGGTCTTATGTAGTACTGCAGCGACGCGATTCGAATCCTTTCCATGGGCTCACACTCCTGCAGGTCAGACCACCTCACCGTCCAGGGGAACGTCCGAAGCATCGCCCCGCGGCCACCGGAAGGGCCCCGGGTGAGCCATCAGGGCCCGTCACTCCCGCCGCCGGCCGGGCGTACGGCCTCGGCCGTCACGGGCACTCCTGAGGGGGCCGGAGAGTGCACCACGCGCTGCGGGAACGGGATCTCGATGCCATCCTCATCGTAGCGGGCTTTCAGGCGTTTCATGAATTCATGCGTGACCAGGTATCGATCCGTGAACTCTTTCACCCGCAGGATCACGGTGAAGTTGATCGAGGAGTCGCCGAACGTGTGATAGCGGATGAAGGGGTCGAAATTCGGCACGCCGCCCGGCACCGAGCGCAGGGTCTCGCGGGCCACCTGGCAGGTCACCTGCTCGACTTTCCGCATGTCGGAGCCGTAGGCCACCCCGACCTGTACGAGTGCGGCCTGCTCCGGCTCCGGCATCGCGAAGTTCGTGAGGATCATTTCCGCCACGCGCGCATTGGGCACGATGATGATGTTGTTGGGAAGTTCCCGGATCCGGGTCGCGCGCCAGTTGATGTCCTCGACATATCCTTGAGTTCCGGTCTCCAATTGGACGAAGTCCCCCACGCGGATGGGCCGCGCCACCGAGATGTGGACGCCGGCGATGAAGTTCGTCAGCGTCGGCTGCAGCGCCAGGGCGACCGCGAGCGATCCGACACCGAGAGCCGTCAGCAGCGGCGTGATTGAGATCCCCAGGTTCGAGAGAAGGAGCAGGCCCCCGAGTGTGAGGATCGACGCGCGGGCCACGTTGACGCTCAGGCTCGTCGCGGCCGCGGTCCCGCCGGCGCGCGTCGCTCGGCGCCTGAGCAGGGCGGTGCTGAAGGACGCCGCCGCGACCGACAGTGAGATCACAAGGAAGGCGGCCGCGGCGCGCACGGCGAGGTCGCCCAGATGGGGCGCCACCGGCACGATGCGCGCGGCCAAGACCAGGCCCCCGAGCAGAAACCAGAACGGCACGTGGCCGCGAACGGACTTGAGGGCGAGATCGTCGACGTCGGTGTCAGTCCGAGCCAGAATCCCTGCGAGCCGACGGATCACCAGGATTCGTGTCAGATATCCGGAGATTACGGCCGCGAGCAGCACACCGAGAGCGATGATCCACTGATAGTCGATTGCCCTCCCCATGTTCACCCCCATCGTCCCCGGCGCCTGGCGGTGCCGGGCGCCGGCTCCCGGCCCGGCGGTCGCACAGGGCGCCCGTTCGCCAGGGCAAGGAGGCCCTGGCACATGGCCCTCAAGGCGGCGACGACACCCAAAGCTCCGGTCGCTATCTCTGCTTTCGGGTCCGCGGCGATGCGGACCGACAGCGTGCCCGAGACGCTCCCGAAGATCAGAATGGCCAGATCCTCGATCTGTCGCTCTCCCATCCGTGCCGAATCGCCCGCCTGACGCAGCTCGGCCGCGAGGAACGCCAGGTGAGCCCGCAGGCTGCCGCGGAGAGGGCGCCACTCTGTGCGATTGAACTTCAGCATCCCGCGGACTTGGTGGAAGATTCTCATCAGGTCCGCATTCTCCGCGAAGAACTCGACGTGCGCCCGTGCGATGGCCTCTACCCTCGCCCCGAGCCGGTCCCGCCCCGCGATCCGCTCCGCCACACGCAGGCGGAGATCCTCGAAGCCCGCGTCCACCACGGCAAGGATCAAGTCCTCCTTGCTGCGGAAGTATCTATAGAGCGTCCCCTTGCCGATATCCGCCCTCTCAGTGATCTCCTCGACTCTTGATTCGTAGAGCCCCTTCTCGCTGAACAACGTGCGTCCTGCGAGCAGAAGGTCTCTTCGAGTCGACGCCATCCGGCGGGCCCGACGATCGACGACCGCGGGACGGCGGGCGGCGATCATCAGGGTGCCCCAACGGGCACCATCCGATTTCGCATGATATGACTCATTGGTCACATGTGACCCGATGGTCATTTTTGATCAGGGCGGCGGTCGAGTCAACCAGAATCATGGCGGCGGGGGAGCGTGCGGGTCACCCTTCCCGGTGCAAGGAGCTCCCGGCGAAGCGGCATCATTGAGGCGGCGCTAACCGCGGGGCGCGATCATCCGCGCGGACGGGCGGGCCGATCGACGCCCGTGCCGAGCGCTCTGCCTGGAGTGAGCGCCCACCGCTCCGCACCCCTCTCGTGACGCCAGCGTGACGAGACGCTCGCAGATTGCGTCACAGGTCGCAAGGACACTGGGATGCCTGACGCGCCGCTCGGCCGAGATGGCGTAGAACTGCTGCCGGAGGTCCGGCAGCCGTCCGACGACCTGCACGGTGTACCGCCCGCAGATTTCGCTCTCAAGGAACGATGGACCGGTGAAAAGGCCCTCCCCTCCCTGTCCCAGTTCCATGATGAGCGAACTGTCGTCGATCTCCGCCACGATGTTCGGTTGCAGTGCGTGCTCGTCGAACCATTGCTCGAGACCAAGACGGCGCGCCGACCGCAGGCCCGCCGCAAGAAACGGGGCGGCATCGAGCGACTGTGGGAATCCCTTCCGGCGCGACCTGGCGAGGGATGCTGCTCCGAAGATGGTCGTCCCGCACTCGCCGAGGCGATGATTGAATACTTTGGCCCGACCGGGGGGGGCCGGGGCGTCCGCAAGCACGAGGTCCAGAGCGTGCGCGGTGAGTTGATCAATGAACTCCTCCACGCTGTTGTCCCCGTGGCAAACGAGCCGGATCGGCACGTCCGCGTGGAGCGCTGGCTCAAGCGCCCTGCGGACGATCGCTTTCGGCAGCACGTCGGCGACGCCGACACGCAGCCGCGCCGGTCTAACACCGCCCCGGCCCTTCAATACTTCCATGAATTCGCGACCCATAGAAAAAATCTCGCCGGCGTAGTCGTAGGCGAGGCGGCCGCATTCCGTGAGAACGAGGCGACGACCTGAGCGCTCGAACAGCTTCTCCCCGAGAACCTGCTCGAGACGGTGGATTTGGCCGCGGATCGTCGGCTCGGCGAGTCGGAGCTCCTTCGTGGCGCGGGCGATGCTCCCCTCCCGCGCGACGATCCAAAAATAGAGCAGGTGGTGATAGTTGAGCCACTGCATGACTCGAGCAGGGTACCTCGGTTTGAGCGAGGAGTCATATCGACATTATCTATTTTAATGATGGTGCCGGGGGTGGGAGTCGAACCCACATGGCCCAGAGGGTCAGGGGATTTCAAGGCTCCGGGAATAGGACAAAGAACACAGGACTAGACCCATTCGTGGTCTTTTCCCCGTCCAACTGCTTCCCGAACGGGTCGGCCGGCTGCCCGGTGGCGATCCGCAGCGTGCGCATCCAATGGACATCGTTGACTCCGTGGGCGGCGGAGAGAGCCGTGGTCCGGTCCACGGTCATGTGGACGGGCACTATCAGCTCCTGGATCCTGCGCCCGGCGGCGTCTGCCATCCGCTCCGCGGCTTTCCGGTCCGCGCGGACGGCAGGTCGTAATGGGTTCTCCCTGACATCGCGGGCGACCTCAGGCAAAAAGCCGTCCCGCGCGCTTCACGGGCAGGCCCCGAGATTCTGCGCCTGGATGCAAGCGCCGGCAGACGGCGCGCGTTCGGCACCGGCCCAGTCGGTACCGTAGCTACCCTCGGAGATCCCATCGAGCGGAACGATGAGGAAGTATAGGTCACCCGAGCCGGCGGCCACCGTCACGGATGTGGCTCCTCCGGTGGAGCATGAATAAGGGGTGTGGCTCGTCCAATCGCCGATCACTCCCTTGTACACCGCGTAGTTC
>JACOUZ010000234.1 GCA_016177515.1 Acidobacteriota bacterium | reverse complement strand
TGTAGATCCCCCCATCGAGGCGGTACGTGACAGGAGGGTCCTCGCCCTTCGCCGCCTCGGAAAGCGCATCGTGATCGGCCTCGAGCACGAACTCTTTCTCGTCCTCCACCTGATGATCGCCGGCCGGCTGCACTGGAAGCCGGCCGGAGCGAAGAACCCCGGCAAGCTCGGCCTGGCCGCCTTCGACTTCGAGACCGGGACGCTCCTTCTCACCGACGCCGGATCGAAGAGGCGCGCCTCGCTGCACCTGGTGCGGGGGGAGGAGTCGCTGAGATCTTTCGAGCGGGGCGGCCTCGAACTCCGCGACGCGGACCCGGCGGCCTTCCGCCGGACGCTGGCAAGCGAGAACCATACAACGACTGGCCCGCCACCATCGAAGAGCTGGAGGCGGACCCGCCGGGCGCATGAATTCCGCTACGACACCTGCACCGTGCGGCGCCGGGCCAGGGCATAGCCTCCCAGGACGAGCATCAGCGCCATCAGGACCAGCGCTCCCGTGACGCCCAGGGCCGGCCCATCCGTGCGCTCGAGGTAGTTGCCCTGCTCATCGATCACGATACGGGGATTGGCCAGGCCCGGTGGAGCCGGTGCAGTCGTGACCGTGAGTGTCCCGTCCTCGGTGATCGTCACCGTCGGGTTAACCAGGCCCGGTGGGGCCGGGACATTCGTGACCGTGAGTGTCCCGTCCTCGGTAATCGTCACCGTCGGGTTAACCAGGCCCGGTGGAGCCGGGACATTCGTGACCGCGAGTGTCCCGTCCTCGCCAATCACCACCACCGGATCGACCAGGCCCGGTGGCGGCGTGGTGTGCGTGAAGAGGAGGTTCCCGTCTTTGTCGATCGCGATCGGCCGGCTCTGAAGGATCGGCTCGCCCTCGAGATCCGAGCGGTTGGACGCCGATGGGCCGGAGAGACCGACGAGACACAGAAGAGCCGACGTCAGAAGTGCGCGCTTCATCGCCATACCTCTCGCATTTTCACTCAGCGCTTCAAGAGATCTTCCGAGATCTCGATCGTCTGCTGGCTGCGCCAGGATCGCACCTTTTCCTTGAATCGCTTGCTCAGGAGCGTGAACTTGATGAACAGCATCCGTTCCTCCTGCGACGAACCCGAGGCGTCGAGTTCCTGGAACATCTGTTTGTGCTCGGCGTAGTACTTTTCCGCTTCGTCGTCACTCACCAGGAGAGGATTCGCTACCGAGGTCCGGACCATCTCTTGGGCAAGCCCTCGCTCCTCCGCATAGTCGAGTGTGGGCCCGCTTTCCCGGCCCCCGGAAGACCGGCGCCGCGCCGCCTCGCGTACGATGATCTTGAGGTCGATCATCTTGTCCACAACCTGCTTCCTGGCCGCGGCTGCGTCCTGTCCCTCATCCCGGATTGGGAACTCCCTGAGCCTTGCATTGAACTCTTCGACCGTTATGGCGGGCTCGCCGCCGATCATCACAACGGCGATCCCGGAATCGGCATTCACCTCGAGTCTGCCCTGGGGGTAGATTTCCGGAGCCGACGGGCCGGCGTGTTGTTGAACCGGGCTCCCCGCGGCCTGCTGGCGCGAACACGCCAGGGTGATCGCGGCAATCAGAAGCTCGAAAAGAACCGCCCGGCCGTCGAAGTTGCCCGCGGAGCGCTTGTATTTCATTCCCGGCCAAACTACTCGATGTAATACGTCGTCAGGGGACCAATCTTCCCTAGAGAGCAGAAATCCCCCGGCGGCGGTGTCGCATCAATGTACCAGACTCCGCCATTCAAGGGCGGGGCCGTGACGATGATGTCCCGTGCCGTTTCCCACGCCAGGGTCGCCCCACCGGCCGGCCCGACACCCGTGAGCGTGGCCGTGCCGCACCAATCACCCAGGGCGGTGAAGATGTAGATGTTGGCGTTCCCGGCAAAGGGCCCCGTGACTGCTTGCCAGACCTTGAATGGAAACCCAGGCAACGCCGTCGCTGCAAAGACGGACGGTGTCGCCAGCAGAACGGCCACCAGAAGCACGCCGATCACCGCGAAGGTTTTTCGCATGGCGGTATCCTCCCACATGGGGCGACCCATTAGGTTTCGTGTCGTGGAACGCAGCTCTTGTTACAATACTCCTACCGTCAACAATCCGTCGTGTCAAGCGGTTTTTTCGGGGGTTTTTGGGGGGTCGAGAAGGCCCGCCACGCGGTCACTCCGTGTACATCGACTCGATCAGGGCGGCGAATTTCTGCTCGATGACGCGGCGCTTGACCTTCAGGGTCGGCGTCAATTCGCCCGCCTCCTGGGTCAACTCCCGGGAAAGGAGCCGGAACTTCTTGACCGTCTGGAAGGGCGGCAGCCCCGCCATCTTCGCCTCGACGCGACGGCGGAAGAGATCGAGGACGCGCGGGTTCTTGGTCAGCTCCTCGACGTTCTTGTAGGGGATCTGCTTGCGCTCGGCGTACGACACGAGGAGCGCCGGGTCGGGGACGATGAGCGCCGAGATGAAGTTGCGCCGGTCGCCGATCAGGACCGCCTGGGAGATGAAGCGGTCGGTCTTCAGGAGGTTCTCGATCGGCTGGGGGGCCACCATCTTGCCGCCCGAGGTCTTCAGGACCTCTTTCTTGCGATCGGTGATCTTCAGGAAGCCGCCTTCGTCCAGGTGGCCGATGTCGCCCGTGTGGAACCAGCCGTCCCGGATCGCCTCCCGGGTCGCCTCCTCGCTGCGGAAGTAGCCCTTCATGACGTTGGGTCCGCGCACCAGGATCTCGCCGTCCCCGGCGAGTTTGACCTCGACACCGGGAACGACGGGCCCGACGGTGCCGAGGCGCGTCTCCTCGAGCGTGTTGACCGCGATCACCGGCGAGGTCTCGGTGAGGCCGTACCCCTCCAGGATGCGGATGCCGGCGGCGTAGAAGAACTCGGCGATCTCAGCCGACAGCGGCGCCCCGCCCGAGATGAAGAAGCGCAGCCGGCCGCCCAGCTTCTCCCGCACCTTCGAGAACACGAGGTGATCGGTGACCGGATGGAGCAGGCGCACCGGAAGAGGCGCCCTGCGGCGGGCCAGGAGGGCGTGCGCCTGGCGCCTGCCGACCTTGAGGGCCAGGCCGAAGATCAGCCGGCGCACCAGGGGCGAGGCGCGCACCGTGTCCAGGATGCGCGCGTTGACCTTCTCGAACAGGCGCGGCACGCTGGCCACCACGGTCGGCCGGATCTCCTGGATGTTCTGCGGCACGGCCTCGATCGACTCGGCGAAGGCGATCGTCGCTCCCGCCGCAAGGTACGCGAACTCGACCATTCTCTCGAAGACGTGCGTCAGCGGCAGGAACGACAGGGTCACGTCCTGGTCGGAGAACGGGATGATCTGCAGGGTGGCGTTGACGTTCGAGGCGAAGTTCTGGTGCGTGAGCATGACGCCCTTCGGGTCGCCGGTCGTCCCGGACGTGTACAGGATGCTGGCCAGGTCGCCGGGCGCCACCGCCGCCCGCGCCGACTCGAAGCGGCGCGGGTCGGCGCGGTGCGCGGCCTCGCCGTCGCGCAGGACCGCGGACCAGGGCACGGCCCGGGACGGCGGGGCTCCCGCGGGCGGGTCCAGGATCACCACCTTCTGCAGCTCCGGCAGGGACCCGACCACCGGCAGGACCTTTTCCATCTGGGCGCCGGTGGAAACAACCAGGGCGCGGGACTGGCTGTTGTCCAGGATGTAGCGGACCTGGTCCGTCAGCAGCGTGGGGTAGATCGGCACGACGACGGCCCCGAGGTTCAGGACGGCGTGATCGAAGGCGGTCCACTCCGGCCGGTTCTCCGAGAGGATGGCGACCCGGTCCCCCCGGCGCACGCCGAGCGACTCGAGGCCGAGAGCCAGCGACCTCACGGTCGCCGCGAATTCGTCCGTGGAAATGTCCCGCCAGGCCCCCTGCGACTTGTAGCGCAGCAGGTCCGGCTTGCGGAAGCGGGCCTCGAGGCGCGTCAGGATTTCGCAGAGCGTGCGGATTTCCACCTGTCCCCCCTACTTGCCGAACTTCCAGCCGAGGTTCACGCCCAGGAGGCTGGTGAAATTGGAGTAGCCGCCCGGCTGGACGGGATCGGACGTGCTCGCCGGGCTGCCGGCCGCCGCGCGGTCGTCGAAGAACAGGGCCTGGAAGGCGACGTCGAACGTGAAGCCCCCCTTGCCGGTGAAGCCGTAGCCGACCTGCGCCGACGTGCGGTCGGCGTCCGGCAGCCGCGGCCGCACGTGATCGTCGGGCACCGGGTTGCGGTCGAAGTAGGCGCCGAAGCGGACCTGGTGCGCTTCGCTGATCGAGTAGGCGTACCCGAAGCGGAACGAGTACGTGTCCTCCCATTCCTCGATCTGATCGATGTCGGTCACGAAGGTGGAATTGTTCTCGAGGTCGATCCGCAGATGATCGAACTCGGACCAGTCGGTCCAGACGACATCGAATTCCAGCTCCCACTTGTCCTTGACGTAGCCGACGCCTGTGGCGAAGGTGGCCGGCAGAGGCAGGTCGGCTTTCGCGCCCCCTTCGACGAAGGATCCGGCCACCGCGCCCGGGATGTTCTCGAACGTGACGTCGCCGTCGACCTCCGGCTCCATCTTCGAGCGGAACGACCCGCCCCAGCGCCAGCCCTTGTCGTTGGCGAAGCGCAGCGCGGCGTTATAGCCGATGTCGTCACCGTCCCCCGACAGGCTGGTGAAGCCGTCGGGGGCGCCGAGAGGGGGGCCACTGAAATCGATGTTGCGCGACAGCTCCCGGATGTCGGCCCGGGCGACATCGACGCCTAGGGCCGCCGCCCAGCTCTTCGCGAAGGTCCAGGCGAAGGTGGCGTTGAGGCTGACCACCGCCAGGTTCGATTCGCGCGAGATGTAGCGGCCGTCGAAGTCGTCGGCCCACTGGGTCTTCAGGCCGAACGGCGACGTGAACGACACCCCCCACGCATAGCGATCGCCGACCGTCTGGGTGTAATAGACGTTCGCCGGCCAGGCCATGTTGTCGAGCTGATCGAAGCTGTCGCCCGAGGCGGTCGAGTCGAAGCTCGATCCGGTCAGCGCGATCGCCGTCGTGCCGAAGCTGAACCTCTTTCCCTTGAGCTGCGTGATCCCCGCCGGATTGAAGAACAGGGCGCTCGGGTCGTCGGCGCGGGCCGTGAACGCCCCGGCTTCGGCCATCGCCTTCGCCCCCTGCTCGTAGATCGAATAGCCGGAACCGAACGCCGCTTCCGAGGACAGGAGCCCCACCGCCAGGACGACCAGGCCGATCCTTGCAGTCATGCGCATGAGTGTCTCCCCGAGGATTGAGCGCATCTTCCCCGAGGCGGCCGGGCTTGTCAACGGCCTCCTCGTGGTAGCATCCCGGTCTCGAAACCGACCGGTCCTGATTCATCGTGGAGGTCAACCATGCGAACCCGGGAACCCGCTCTGTTCCTGCTCTTGGTCGCCCTCGGTGCGGGGCCCGCGGCGGCCGGCGAGCTGGCCGGCGTGACCCTCCCCGATCAGATCGCCGTCGACTCGAAGACCCTCGTGCTCAACGGCCTGGGGCTGAGGGAGGCCACGGTGCTGAAGGTGGACGTCTACGTCGCCGGCCTCTACCTTGAGACGAAATCGTCCGATCCCGGGGAGATCACCGGCTCGGAGCAGGTGAAGCGCCTGGTGCTGAAGTTCGTCCGCTCCGTGGGGCGGGCCGAAATCGTGAAGGCCTGGGATGAAGGGTTCGAGAAGAGCGCGGGCCGGTCGAATGCGGCCCTCCGGGACCGGATAGCGACGTTCAACTCGTGGATGTCCGACCTGCCGGACGGGGCGACGCTGTCTTTCACCTACCTTCCCGGCACGGGCGTGCAGGTCGAGGTCAAAGGGGAAACGATGGGGACGATTCCCGGACCCGACTTCGCGCAGGGGCTGTTCGGAATCTGGCTCGGCCCGAGCCCGCCGAATCCGGGCCTCAAGAGAGGGCTCCTCGGGCTGCATTGAGCCACTGCGCCGGGCCCCGGGCGCTTTCTGCGCTACGCTGCCGCCTCCGGAGAGGGTGCATGTCCGGGCGCCGGCCGCACGTTACTCGCCGGATCCCGCCGCCGACCGGGCCGCGCTGGATCGCGCCTACGCGCAGGCGATGGACGAGCTGTCACGGCGCTATCCCGACGATCTGGAGGCCGCCACGCTCTATGCCGAGAGCCTGATGGACCTGCGTCCCTGGCACCTGTGGAACAAGGACGGCACTCCCGCCGGGGAGTACGAATCGCTGATCTCCAAGAGGTGCTTCATGCCGGTTTTCCGTCATCTTCTTCTCCTGGGTCTGCTTTTCGCCTCGGTCCCCCATCCCCCCGGCCTGGCGGCGTCCCCGCAGCCCGGTGACCGGCCGGCCCTATCCTCCCGCGCCACAGTCATCAAGGGCGCCTTGGTTCTGGACGGCACCGGCTCACCCGGCCGCAGGACGAATGTCCGCATCGAAGGAGACCTGATCGTCCAGGTCGGCAGGGCCGCCCCGGCGCCGGGCGACGCGGTGGTGGACGGCGCCGGCCTGGCGCTGGCCCCGGGGTTCATCGACACCCACAGCCACGGCGACGGCCAGATCTTCGATCGCGGCGACGCCCTGGCCGCCACCAGCCAGGGGATCACGACGCTCGTCGTCGGCCAGGACGGAGGGTCGTACCTCCCGCTGGCGCGCTTCTTCCGGCGCCTGGAGCGCCGCCCGGCGGCGGTCAACGTCGCGTCCTACGCCGGCCACGGCACGATCCGTGCGCGGGTGATGGGCGACGACTTCCGCCGCCACGCCACGCCCGCGGAAATCGCGAAGATGAAGCGCCTTCTCGACCGGGAGATGCGCGCCGGGGCGATCGGCCTGTCCTCGGGGCTCGAATACGACCCGGGGATCTACTCGGC
>JACOUZ010000233.1 GCA_016177515.1 Acidobacteriota bacterium | reverse complement strand
TCGATCCTGAACTCCGGCGCAATGGCGAGCACCCAGTCCCAGTCCGGTCCCAGGACCGGCACCGCGCGGCTCTGAACTTCGCCGGTCGCGCCGGCCACGAGCCGGGTGCCGGCCGGGGCCGCGAACGACCGGCCGCCGCGGGCGAGGGTGGCGAGCCCTTCGCGCACGCTCACCCACAACTCGTCTTCCCGGAGACGGACCTCGAACTGGGTGCCGATGTCGCGCACCACGCCCAGCTTCGTCCGGACCTCGAGGAAGGCCCTCCGCGCCCGCGAGACTCCGCTGTCGATGTACACCGACCCCCGTTCCAGCTGGAGGATTGGACCGGCCGCCAGGCGAACGCGCGTCCCGGAGTCCAGGCGCAGGGACGACCCCTCGGACAGCGACAGGGCGGCGCGCCCATCCTGGCCGGTCTCGATTTCGCCTCCTGGCGCCAGGGTGTCGCCGTGCTTCAGCGGCCCGCCGCCGGCCAGGTGGACCGATCCTTCAGCCCGGAGCAGTGTGGCGATTGACTCCTCGGCCCCGGGGGACCTGTCCTCCCGGCTCCACCACCCCCGTCCGATCACGAAGGCGACCGCCGCGGCGGCCGCCACGATCGCGGCGGCCCAGGCCAGCCGCCGCTTCCTCGCCGCGGCGTCGACCTCCGCCCTCCAGTGGGCGCGCACGGCCGCACGAACGCGCGCCTCCCTCTCCGCGGGGGCCGCGGCGCGCGGGCCGGCCTGGCCGAGGAGCCGCGCAATCGGATCGACGTCGGGCGGAGAGCCGCTGTCGTCCTTCATTTCACAGTCCCTTCGTCCCCGGCCGCTCGAATGCCGGGAAGGCCTCTCGGAACGCCTGCCTGGCCCGAGTCAGCAACGACTCCGCCGCCTTCGCGCTCACTTCGAGCCGGGCCGCGATCTCCCCGACCGAAAGGCCGAGGATGTATTTCCACTCGAGCACGTCCCCGTACCGGTCCGGCAGGCCGTCGAGCGTCGAGTGCACCAGGCGCGCCACATCGTTCCCGCGCCCCTCATCGGGGGCGGGCATCGCCTGCACGTCCTCGATCAACCCCGTCGTCTCTTGCCGGCGCTCGCCGCCCCGGTAGTGGGCGCTGATCTCGTGCCGGCAGAAGGTGCAGAGCCAGGTGAACAGGGCGGCCTCGCCGCGCCAGGATTTCAGCGCCGAGATCGCCCGGCACAGCGCCGCCTGGACGACCTCCTCGGCCGCGCCGGCGTCCTGTCCCAGGCGCGGCAGGGCGAAGCGGTACAGCCTGGAGAAATAGCCGTCGAAGAACTCCGCGAAGGCGTGCTCCTCCCCGGCGAGCATGCGCTTGACCAGTTCCCTGTCGCTTTGAGCCGGCTCAGGCACCGCACCTCTCTTGCCGCTCATCGGTAAGAGCGCTCGGGCAGGAAGAATCCTTCGCTTCGGGAGGCGTGGCGGGCCACGCCGGACGGAGGATGATACCGCCGCGCGGCCCGGCCAGGCTGAATCCCCGGACAGGCTCCCGGCAGATTTGCCCCCGAAATCCTTCAGGCGGGCGTCCAATTTGACTAGAATGGCCCTCTATCGGAAAGGGGGACCCAAATGAGCAGTCGAGATCCGCTCGTCCTGCCCTTCAAGCTCGCGCAGTTTCCGCTGGGCGGCGCCCTGGCGGCGATCGTCGCGCTCCTGGCGATCGTCCTGCTCTGGACGTCATGGTTCACCGTCGCCCCCGAGGAGGTCGGGATCGTCCTGCGGCTCGGCCGCTTCGTCCGACAGGCCGACCCCGGCCTCAACGTGAAATGGCCGTACCCGATCGAGAGCGTCCTGAAGGTGCCCATCCAGAGACAGCTGAAGGAGGAGTTCGGCTTCCGCACCCAGAAGGCGGGGATCAGCACGCGCTTCGCCGAGGGAGGCTTCGCGCGGGAGTCACTGATGCTCACGGGCGATCTCAACGTCGCCATCGTGGAGTGGACGGCCCAGTTCAGGGTGCGCGATCCCTACAAGTTCCTCTTCAAGGTGCGCGCCGTGTCGTCCACCTTCCGCGACCTGAACGAGGCGGTCATGCGCGAGGTGATCGGCGACCGCGGCGTCAACGAGGTCCTGACGATCGGCAGGCAGGAGGCCGCCGCCGCCGCGGAGAATCGTCTCCAGGAGCTGTGCGATCAGTACGAGATGGGGGTGAAGGTGGAGCAGATCGTCCTGCAGGACGTCAACCCGCCCGACGCCGTCAAGCCGTCGTTCAACGAGGTGAACCAGGCGCAGCAGGAGCGCGAGAAGCTGATCAACGAGGCGCGCGCCGAGTACAACAAGGTCATCCCGAAGGCGCGCGGGGAGGCGGAGCAGATGATCCAGCAGGCCGAAGGGTACCGCACGGAGAGGATCAACCACGCGCGGGGGGACGCCGATCTGTTCCGCTCGGTGCACGCGTCCTACGTCCGCTCGCCCGAGGTGACGCGGCGGAGGATCCACCTCGAGACGATGAACGCGGTCTTCCCGAAGCTGAAGCGCAAGATCGTGGTGGACGACAGGCTGAAGGGCCTCCTGCCCCTGCTCAACCTGGATGAGGCGAAGCCATGACCGCCGCCCGCGCCGCGGTCGCCGGAGTCCTGCTGCTCCTGGGCCTGATCGTCCTGTCAGGCACCGTCTACCAGGTCGCCGAGACGGAGCAGGTGGTGATCACCGAGTTCGGCCAGCCGGTCGGCCAGGCCGTGACCACTCCCGGCCTGCACGTCAAGAAGCCGTTCGTGCAGAAGGCGAACTATTTCGACAAGCGCTTCCTGGAATGGGACGGCGATCCCAACCAGGTCCCCACGCGCGACAAGCGGTTCATCTACGTGGACTGCTTCGCGCGCTGGCGCATCACCGATCCGCTGCTCTTCTTCCAGCGCCTGCGCGACGAGACCGGCGCCCAGTCCCGCCTCGACGACATCCTGGACGGCGAGACCCGCAACACCGTCGCCAAGCACGACCTGATCGAAGCGGTGCGCAGCACCAACCGCCCGTTCGCCGCCGGCGACGACGTCTCCGAAGGGGACCGACCGCAGGAAGCGGTGAAGATTCAGTACGGCCGCGCGGCCCTCGACGCGGAGGTCCTGAAGGCCGCGGCGGCGCGCACCACCGATCTGGGGATCGAAATCCTCGACTTCCGCTTCAAGCGGATCAGCTATGTGGAGCAGGTCCAGCAGGAGGTCTACGCCCGGATGATCTCCGAGCGCAAGCGGATCGCCGAACAGTACCGTTCCGAAGGGGCCGGCGAGTCGGCGCGCATCAACGGCGAGAAGGACCGCGAGCTGAAGGCGATCACTTCGGAGGCATACAGGAAGTCCCAGGAGATCCGCGGCAAGGCCGACGGCGAGGCCGCGGACATCTACGCGCAGGCCTACAACCGGGACCCCGAGTTCTATCGCTTCCTCAAGACCATGGAGACCTTCCGGGAGACGATGGACGAGAACACCCTCCTGGTCCTGACCACGGAAGGGGAGTTCCTGCGGTACCTGAAGTCGTCGCGCTAGGGGGATCGCGGATGAACCTTTGCCGGCGCGGCGCGGCCGTGGCCGCGGCGCTCGCGCTTTTGTCGCCGGCCGCGCGGGCGGGTGAAGCGGCGGCTGCGGGCCCAT
>JACOUZ010000232.1 GCA_016177515.1 Acidobacteriota bacterium | reverse complement strand
TCTTCGCGGCGGCGGCGCGCGCCGGCCGCGACTTCTTCGGGAGCGCCCCGCCCGGCTTCCTGGCGCTAGGCATCGACGCTCTCCGTCCTGGCGGGGGCGGCCTGCACCGGCTCCTCCTCTGCGCGGCGCCGCCGGTGGTTTTCGGGGTCCCTGAGCTTCAGCAATCCCTCGAAGGTGGCCTTCACGACATTGTGGGGATTCGCGGTGCCGAGCGACTTGGTCAGGACGTCCTGCACCCCGGCCGCCTCCACGACCGCCCGCACGGCTCCGCCCGCGATGACCCCCGTGCCGGGGGAAGCGGGCTTGAGCAGGACCTGCCCGGCGCCGAAGATCCCGAGGACCGGGTGAGGAATGGTGCTCCCCTTCAGCGGGATCTTGATCAGGTTCCGCTTGGCCCGCTCGATCCCCTTGGCGATCGCCTGCGGGACCTCCTTCGCCTTGCCCGAACCGTAGCCGACGTGGCCCCTTCCGTCGCCCACCACCACCAGGGCCGAGAAGCGGAAGTTCTTGCCGCCCTTCACGACTTTGGTCACGCGGTTGATGTGGACCACCCTGTCCTTCAGCTCGAGCGAGTCTGGTTTGATCCTTGGCACTCTTTGCCTCTGCCGGGCCCCTCGCGGGTCCCTTTTAGAATTTGAGCCCGGCGGCGCGCGCCCCGTCCGCCACCGCCTTGACGCGGCCGTGGTACAGGTACCCGCCGCGGTCGAACACGATCCGCTCCAGGCCTTTCTCCTTCAGCCGGGCGGCGATGAGCTCGCCGACCTTCTTCGCGGCGGCCACGTTCCCCGTCCTCGCCCCCGGCCCGCGGAGCTCGAGGGTCGAGGCGGAGGCCAGGGTCACTCCCTGCGCGTCGTCGATGGCGTTCGCGTAGAGGTGATTCAGGCTGCGGAAGATGCACAGGCGCGGCCTGGAGGCATCGCCCGAGACGCGGGCCCGCACGCGCGCATGGCGCTTTTCGCGCGCCCGAATCTTGTCGATTTCCTGGCCGATGACGCCCATCTAGGCACCCGCCGCCGCGCCGGTCTTGCCCGCCTTGCCGGCCTTCTTCTTGATCACCTCGTCCGCGTACTTGATCCCCTTCCCCTTGTACGGCTCGGGCGGCCTCAGGGCCCGGATCTCGGCCGCCACCTGCCCCACCTTCTGCCGGTCGGCCCCGCCGATCGCCAGCCGGGTCTGCTTGTCCACCTTGATCTCGATACCGTCCGGGATCGGGAAGTCGATCGGATGCGAAAAGCCGAGCGCCAGCTGCAGCACGCGCCCCTGCACCTGCGCCTTGTAGCCGATGCCGACGATCTCCAGGTCCCTGGTGAACCCCTCGTGCACACCCTTCACGGCGTTCGCCACGAGCGCCCGCGTCAGGCCGTGCAAGGCCCGCTGCTGGCGCGTGTCGTCGGCGCGCTGGAAAGTCACCGCTCCCTGGCCCACGGCGCAGGTGATCCCGCGGGGAAGGGGGTTCGCCAGGGCGACCTTCCCCTTCTCCACCATCACCGTGGCCCCCTCGACCCGGACCTTGACGCCCGGCGGCAGGGGGATCGGCATGCGTCCTATCCGTGACATGGCTCTTTCACCATACGTTGCACACGATTTCGCCGCCCACGCCGGCCTTGCGCGCCTCCCGGGCGCTGAGCACGCCCTTCGGTGTGGACAGGATGCTGAGACCCAGGCCCCCCATCACCGGCGGGATCTCGTTGTACCCCGCGTAGATGCGGCGGCCCGGCCGGCTCACGATCGCCAGGCCCGAAATCAGGGGATGGCCCTCCTCGTCGTAGCGCAGCGTGATCCGGATGTACTTGAAGCGCCCCTTCTCGACCGTGGCAACCCCGGCCACGTACCCTTCGGCCCTCAGGATCCCGGCGAGCGCCAGTTTCATCTTCGAGTGCGGGAGGTCGAGACGCGGGTGCCGGGACCTCACGGCATTGCGGATGCGCGTCAGCATATCAGCAATCGGGTCGGTCATCGTCTCCTCGTCACCGGCGGCCCTTCACCAGCTCGACTTGGTCACGCCAGGGACCAGACCCTGAAGCGCCAGGTTCCGGAAGCAGATCCGGCACATCTGAAACTTGCGCAGGAAACCGCGCGCCCGACCGCAGCGCCTGCAGCGGTTGCGGTAGCGGATGGCGTACTTCATCTTCTTGCGCATCGCCGCGACCCACGCCGTCGTTGCCATTCGCTCCCCCGTCTCTTCAATCGCGCCGGAACGGCATGCCGAGGAGCTCGAGGAGGTTCTTCGCCTCCTCGTCGCTCCCGGCCGTCGTCACGATCGTCAGGTTCATGCCGTGGACCTTGTCCACCTTGGCGTAATTGATCTCCAGGAACACCAGCTGGTCCTTGAGCCCGACCGTGTAGTTGCCCCGGCCGTCGAAGGAGCGCGTCGGCAGCCCGCGAAAGTCGCGCACGCGAGGCAAGGCGATGGTCACCAGCCGGTCGAACATCTCGTACATGCGGTCGCCGCGCAGCGTCACCGTGCAGCCGATCGGCATGCCTTTGCGGATCTTGAAGTTCGCGATCGACTTGCGGGCGCGGCGGACCACCGGCTTCTGGCCGGTGATCACCGCCAGCTGGTCGACGGCGGCGTCCAGGATCTTGATGTTGGCGCTTGCCTCGCCGACCCCCATGTTGACCACGATCTTGCGCAGCCGCGGGACCGCCATCGGGTTCTTGTACCCGTAGCGCTCCATCATCTGGCGCACGATCTCCTTCTGGTACGCGCTCTTGAGCCGGGGGACGAAGCGCCCCTCCGCCCGCGCCGGTGCCGCCGCCTGTTGCGCCATCGATCCGCCTCTACCTGTCCAGGATGCCGCCGCACCGCCGGCAGGCCCGGACCTTCTTCCCGTCGTCCAGGAGTTTGTGGCCGACGCGCGTCGGCTTGCCGCACTCGCCGCAGATCGGCATGAGATTGCTCAGGTGCACGGGCGCCTCCCGCTCCAGGATGCCGCCCTTGATGTTCTTCTGCGGGTTCGCCTTCGTGTGCTTGCGGACGAAATTCACGCCCTCGACGATCGCCCGGCCCTCCGAGGGGAACACCCGCAGCACCCGGCCGGTGCGGCCCTTGCTCTTGCCGGCGAGCACGACCACGCTGTCGTTCTTCCTGACGCTGCGCGCCCGGCGAACCGCCGCCTGCTCCGCCATGGCTCAGATCACCTCCGGGGCCAGGGACACGATCTTCATGAAGTTCTTGTCGCGCAACTCGCGCGCCACCGGCCCGAAGATCCGGGTGCCGATCGGCTCGCCGGCGTCGTTGATCAGCACCGCCGCGTTCTGATCGAACCGGATGTAGGTGCCGTCCTTTCTCTTCTGGGTCTTGTGCATCCTCACGATCACGGCTTTCACCACCTGGCCCTTCTTGACGTTCCCCTCGGGAATCGCCTCCTTGACGTTGGCGGTGATCACGTCCCCGATGCGGCCGTAGAAATTGATCGAGCGGCCGCGGGCGTGGATGCAGGAAATCCTCTTCGCCCCCGAGTTGTCGGCGACCTCGAGGATCGTCCGCATCTGGATCATGGCTGCCTCCCGACCTGCCCTTCCCCGTGCGCCGGATCGACCGACGGCCTACGGCGCGGCCTTTTCGAGAATCTCCTTGACCGCCCAGCGCTTGCGCCGGGAGAGCGGCCGTGACTCCTGGATGCGGACGCGATCACCGGTCTTGCACTCGTTCTTCTCGTCGTGCGCCATGAAGCGCGAGCGCCGTCTCAGGTACTTGCCGTAAAGCGGGTCCATCACCAGCCGGACGACCTCGACCACGACGGTCTTGTCCATCTTGTCGCTGATGACGATCCCTTCCTTTTCCAGCCGCCTGCGGACGCGCGCCTTCTCCTGCGGCTGCGGTTCCGGCATCACGGCCTCCCCTTCGTCGGGGCCGGGCCCGGCCCGGCCGACCTCTCCCGGATCACGGTCAGGACGCGCGCCAGCTCCCGGCGGACCAGCCCGATCCTCTGGGGGTTCTCCGCCTGGCCCGTCGCCTTCTGGAAGCGCAGCTTGAAAACCTGCTCGCGCAGCGTCTGCTCCTGCGTTTTCAGCTCGTCCAGCGTCTTCTCGCGCAGCTGGCTCGCCTTGACCTGGGCCATCTCATATCCCCCGGTGCACGAACATCGTCCTGAGCCCGAGCTTGTCCGCCGCCAGACGCAGCGCCTGGCGCGCGATCGCCTCGGTCACGCCCTCCATCTCGTACAGGACGCGCCCGGGACGCACCACCGCCACCCAGCCCTCCGGCGCTCCCTTGCCCTTCCCCATGCGGGTCTCGGCCGGCTTCTTGGTGATCGGCTTGTCGGGAAAGATCCGCACCCAGATCTTCCCGCCGCGCTTGACGAAGCGGGTCATGGCGATGCGGCCCGCCTCGATCTCCTTGTCGGTCACCCAGCCCGGCTCCAGGACCTTGAGGCCGAAGTCGCCGAAGGAGATGGCCGAGCCGCGCCACGCCTTGCCGCGACGCCGGCCGCGCATCTGCTTCCGGTATTTGACCTTCTTCGGCATCAGCATGACACAGCCTCAGATCTGCGCCAGGCCCAGCCGATCCTGCGGCCGGGTGACGCTCTTGAGCTCGCCCTTGTAAATCCACACCTTGACGCCGATCTGCCCGTAGGTGGTCCGGGCCTCCGCGAAGCCGTAGTCGATGTCGGCGCGCAGCGTGTGCAGCGGCAGCTGTCCCTCCAGGTACCATTCCGAGCGCGCGATCTCCGCGCCGCCCAGCCGCCCGGAGACGCGGATCTTGACGCCCTTGGCGCCGAAGCGCATCGCCGATTCGATCGCCTTTTTCATGGCGCGCCGGAAAGCCACGCGCCGCTCCATCTGCAGCCCCACCGACTCGGATACCAGCTGCGCCTCGAGCTCCGGCTTGTGGATCTCCATGATGTTGATGAAAATCTCGCGGCCCGTCTTCTTCTGCAGATCGTCGCGCAGCTTGTCCACCTCGGCCCCCTTGCGCCCGATGATGATCCCGGGGCGGGAGGTATGGATGTTGATCTTCAGCTTGTTCGCGGCCCGCTCGATGTCGATGCGCGCCACCCCGGCGTGCGCCAGCCGCTTCTTCAGCTCGGTCCGGAGGGCGACGTCCTCGTGGAGGAGCGCATGGTAGGTCTTCTCCGCGTACCAGCGGGACTGCCAGGTCCTGTTGTAGCCGAGCCGGAAACCGTACGGATGTACCTTCTGACCCACGCTCTCACCTCGATCCGGGGGCTTACGCCCTGTCCTTGCCGCCGCTCCTGCTCTTGCCCGCGCCGCGGCCTTGTGCGGCCGCCTTCGCGGAGGGCCTGCCGGGGGCCTTCGCCCCGCCGCCCGCTACCCGGCGCGCCCGCGCCGCCCGCGCTCCTGAAGCGGCGCCCGCCGCCCCCTTCGCGCCCGCGCCGGCCGCCCGCCGCGCGGCGGGGGCCGCCTCCTGCCGCTCGCCCAGGCCGATGGTCACGTGGCACATCCGCTTCAGGATGCGGAAGGCCCGCCCCATGGGGGCCGGCTGGATGCGCTTCATCGATGGGCCCCCGTCCACGAACGCCGTCCTGACGAACAGCCGGTCCACGTCGACGTCCTGCCTCTTCTGGTGCGCGTTGGCCACCGCCGAATCGAGCAGTCCCGCGATCTCCGAGGCGACCGCCTTCTTCGTGAAACGCAGCGTCGACAGCGCCTCTCCGACGTCCCGGCCGCGGATCAGATCGACGACCAGCCGCGCCTTCTGGGCCGACGTGCCCAGGTAGCGCAGCGTGGCGCTCGAAACCACGTCGGGCGGCAGCACGTCTCTCCCTCCCCCTACTGCGCCGTCTTCACGACGCCCGCCGAGGGCGCCGGCGCGCCCGGAGCGCCCGGAGCGCCCGGAGCGGCGGCGGCAGCAGCCGCCGCAGCCGAGTCGGCCCGCGAGTGACCGCGAAACGCCCGGGTGGCGGCGAATTCACCCAGCTTGTGTCCGACCATGTTCTCGGAGATGTACACCGGAATGAACTTCTTCCCGTTGTGCACCGCGATCGTATGCCCCACCATGTCCGGAATGATGGTCGATCGCCGCGACCAGGTCTTGAGGACCTTCTTCTCGAAGCGCCGGTTCATCTCCTCGATGCGCCGCCTCAGCGCGGCGTCGACGAACGGCCCTTTCTTGATGCTGCGCGCCATGAGCGAACCTCACTTCCTGCGGCGGACGATGAACTTGTCCGTCCGCTTGTTGTTGCGCGTCTTCTTCTCGCGGACGCCCCACGGCGTGCAGGGGTGGCGGCCGCCCGAGGTTTTCCCCTCGCCGCCGCCCAGGGGATGATCGACCGGGTTCATCGCCACGCCGCGGACCGTCGGCCGGATCCCCAGCCAGCGCCTGCGCCCCGCCTTGCCGTAGGAAACGTTTTCGTGGTCCGCGTTCCCGACCTGGCCAATCGTCGCCCTGCAGACCTCGTCGACGCGGCGGATCTCTCCGGACGGCAGCTTGACCTGGACCCACCCCGCGTCCTTCGCCAGGAGCTGGGCGGCGCTGCCGGCGCTGCGCACCAGTTGCCCGCCCCGGCCCGGCTTGATCTCGATGTTGTGGATCGCCGTCCCCAGGGGGATGTTTTTGAGAGGCAGGGTGTTGCCCGCCAGGATGTCCGCCTGCGGGCTCTGGACGATCGTCTGTCCCACCCGCAGCCCCTGCGGCGCGATGATGTAGCGCTTGTCCCCGTCCGCGTAGTGGACGAGGGCGATGCGCGCGGAGCGGTTCGGGTCGTACTCGATCGTCGCCACCCGCCCCGGCACGTCGCTCTTGTCGCGCCGGTAGTCGATGGCCCGGTAGGCCTGCTTGTGGCCGCCCCCCCTGTGGCGGACCGCGATCCGCCCGAGGTTGTTGCGCCCGCCCGTGCGCTTCTTGCCGGAGGTCAGGCTCTTGAGGGGACGGCGCTCCGTCAGGTCGTCGAAGAGATCGACCGTCATGAACCGCCGGCTCGGCGTCGTGGGGCTGAAGTTGCGCATCGCCATGACGTTCTACACCGCCTCGAAGTACTCGATCGGCTTTTGACCCGGCGCCAGGCGCACGTACGCCTTCTTCCACTCGGAGCGCCGGCCCTCGTACCGCCCCACCCTCTTGCGCGTGCCCGCGACGTTCAGCGTCCTGACCCAGGCCACCTTCACC
>JACOUZ010000231.1 GCA_016177515.1 Acidobacteriota bacterium | reverse complement strand
TATCCGGCGGAATCGCGCCAGGCCGCGTCCCCACCGCCGCGCAGGCCGGCGGATCCGGCGAAGTCGTACGTCGGGAGGCCGGGGCGCTCGCCCACGAGGCGCGCCAGGACCTCGTAGCGTTCGGGGCCGGCCGGCGCGCCGGCATCGGAGACCCTCCCCGCCGCGCCGGCGCCCTTGTCTCCTTCCCGCGGGTCCGGGTCCTCCTCGGTCAGGAGGCCTGATTTCACCCCCAGCGTCAGGACCGCGAAGGTGCTGCCGTCCCCGGTGCGGAAGAAATCACGGTGCGTCCGGAATGGGCTGGTGTCGAACAGGGAGGGGGCGCCGACGATCGTGTCGAGGACCTTCCTCTGCTCCGGCAGGCTCTTCATCTGCATCGCCTGCATCTGGAAAGCGATTGCGAAGGGGGTCTCGAAGCCGCTCAGCAGAACCTGGCTGGACAGGTGGTATTCCCCGGTCGCATCCTTGACGAAGCGGATGATCGGCAGGGAGTCGATGCTGGCCCGGCCGCGGTTGCGGTAGGTCCAGGTGATGGCGTCCGGCACGAATTCATCCCGGAACGGCTTCTGCTCGAAGTCGTCGGGAGGACCGAGCAGGATGTAAATCTTGCCGCGATCGGTCTTCCAGCCGGGCTTGGTGGAGTCCGTGAAAATGCGGTCGGCCTCGGCCACCCGGGAATAGAACAGCGCGCGGTATTCGTTTTCGATGGTGGAGGCGACGGGGTCGCGGCTGGCCCAGAACGTCCGGATGAACTCGGATCGTTCCTCGTCCGTCTTCAGGGAGCGGAAGGAGTCGTCCTCGTCCTTGCCGAGAAGGTAGCGGACCGGCCCTTCCCTCCAGCGCCCGGTCGGAGCATCGTAGTCGGCGCCCCTCCGGGCCGTCTGGCCGGCGGGGCGCCTGTTCTCCACCCCCGTCCCGGCCTGCAGCGGCCCCGGGGGACCGCCCCCGGCGGCGGTGAGCAGCCCCGCCGCGACCAGCGCGGGCAACGATCCGCGCATAGCATCTCCGCAAATGTCAGAGCTGCCGCTATGTTAGATCGCCGCTCGCCGGCCGTTCAAGTTCGATTCGGAATCCGCCCGGGTCAGGAGGTCTTCGCGGCCTTCTTCTCCCGGATTTCGATCTTCCGCAGGGTCACGTCCTTGATCGGACGGCTGGCCGCGCGCGCCGGCCCCCCGGTGGTGGGCACGTTGCTGATGGCCTTGACGGTGTCCAGGCCCTCGACCACGCGGCCGAACACCGTCACGCGTCCGTCCAGATCGGGCTGGGCGGTGGCTGCGATCATGAAGATGCTGCCGGACTCGTCCGCGCCGGTCTGAGAATTGCGCACCTGGGCCACGACCCCGGGCAGGACCTTGAGGCCGTTCGGCTCCTGCGGCATGTTGTAGCCGGGAGAGCCCCGCTCGTCGCCGGTCGGCGAGCCGCCGAAGATCATCTCGCCCTTCACGATGCGGTGAAACAGGAGGCCGTCGTAGAAGTCCAGGTTGACGAGGTCGATGAAGTTCTTCGTATGGAACGGCGCCAGATCCCGGTAGAACTCGATGACGATCCGGCCGAACTCCGTTTCGACGACCGCCTGGTAGTCGTGCGCCGGGTCGTACTTCTTGATGATGCGGGTCGCGAGACTCTGCTCGGGGATATTCGGCGCCGACCAGGTGATCCGGTAGGTGCCGACGGCGGTGATGCCGGGGAAGTGCTGGCTCAGGTTGAGGATCTTGCCGAAGAAGGCGTTCGGCTCGAGGACCTTCGGCTGGCCGTCCCTGGAAGCCGGCGGGACTTTCGCCTTGTCGATCTTGGCCCCTTCGCTGTCGAACACGAGCAAGCCGGCCTCGATGTCGATTCCCGGGTTCACCCACGGGGCATTCCCCTCGTTCTTGAAGAGAATCGAGACCTGCGCCGGATCGCCGGAATACTGGAAACGTCCCGGAGTCTCCAGGTGCACGTAGAGCTTCGGGCCGTCCTCACCGAAGGCCGGCGAAGGGAGGCCCGGGAGCGATCCAGCGATCGCCAGGGCCAGGGGGCCCAGAACGCAGGCGCGCCGCGCGGCCGAACCGATTCGCAACACAAGGGGACAGGCAGTCATGTCTCGCACCTCTCTCACATCATCCTGTTCGGTGACCGGGGAGTCCTCGCAGGAGCCGCCCGGCGTGGCCCTACAAACAACGACGCGCGGCAACAGGGCCGCGCGGCCGTAAGATGCTACGACAGGAGCGCCGGAGTGTCAAACGCCCACCCCGTGCGAGGCGGCGCGGCCTGCGCTCGCCGGGGACGGGTCCGGCGTCGCTGCGCGACGCCTCCCCTCTCTTCGCCTCGCGTCCGCCCACCGCGCTGGGAAGCGCGCGGCGGGCCGATTTCGAGCCGCGCCATGCGCGCGCGAGGGGCACCCGGTAGCCTTCGCGTGCGAGCCATGAGGCCCGCCGCGCTGCGCCCCTCCACCTGTGCCTGGAGGTGGCTCAGCGCCCGGTTGGCGTCAGAGGGTGAGCTTGCGGAGGAAGCGCTTGCGCTCGAGCTGGGCCAGGTGGGCGTAGTAGGGGCCGTTCTCGCGCAGCAGACGGTCCCAGGTGTCGATGAACAGCACCAGCCGGTCGATGCCGTCCTTGGGGACCCACACGCCGTGGTCGTTGATGCACTTGTAGATGGCCACGCCCGAATTCGCCGAATAATTGACGGGGCGCATGATGCCGATGCAGTAAGGGCACTTGACGATCCGGCGCGTCTCGTCGTCCCCCAGCCGGTAGGACGGGGCGACCCGGCTGAAGGCCATCATTTTCTTGACGCGGTCGGTCGGGAGCGACTTGGGGCCGATCTCGATGATCCACTTGAGGCGGCCTTCCTCCAGCCAGGTGCCGCCGCAGGAGCCGCAGGAGTCCACCGGGACCGTGAGGTACTTGACGGAGGACATGGTGTCGCCGCAGCCCGAGCAAAACATGAACCAGTCTCCTGGATCCGCCTTCATATACGACCAGACGCCGCACCAGGCAAGGACTTTGAGGGAGTTGGCTCTCGCCGGCAAGGACGTCCGTCAGAATGTTTTCGGCGTGCGGGTGAGCGCGCAGCCGATGACCCCGGAGGCGCCCGCCCGGAGGAGGACCCGGGCGCAGGCCTCCAGCGTGGCGCCGGTCGTGACCACGTCGTCCACCAGCAGGATCGTGAGTCCGCGCACGCGGGAGGTGCGCGCGGCGTAACAGCCGTACAGCGCGCTCAGACGCTCCTGCCGCGACAGGCCGAGCTGGCGGCGGCCGGCACGGCGCCGCGCGATCGCCCTCGTCGAGAGGGGCAGACCGGAATGGCGGGCCAGGGGGCGCGCCAGGAGCTCCGCCTGGTTGAAGCCGCGGCGGCTGCGCCGCCACCAGTGCAGCGGAACCGGCACGACCAGGTCGGGGCGCAGGGGGCCGATGAGGGGAGCGAGGCGCCCGGCCGCCTCCCGGCCGAGGGGCTGGGCGAGGTAGTCCATGTCCTCGAACTTCAGGCCGCGCAACAGGCGCCGGGTCGGGCCTTCATAGTCGGCGGCCCAGAGAAGGGCGTCCAGCGGGCCGCGGCCGGGGCGGAACCCGGGCGCCCAGGGAAGGGTGCTCCAGCAGGGCAGGCAAACGCCCCCCTCCTGGCGCCACGGCAGGATCCGGGCGCACAGGAAACAGTCAGCGGGCAGGATCGACGCAAGGAGCGCCCCGGCGAGGCGCCGCAGCGCGCTTGACCAGCCGTTCAACCGGACCCCCGGGAAGGAGCCAGCGGCTCCTACAGCAGGGACCGGCCCTCCATCTCTCCGGGAACCGGCAACCCCATGATCGACAGCATCGTCGGGGCCACGTCCGACAGAAGTCCGCCGGCCCTTGATTTCTTCCCCTCCAGTCCGCCGGCCACGAGGTGGGCCGGGACCGGATTCATCGTATGGGCGGTCAGCGGTGAACCGGTCTTGCCGTCGAGCATCTGCTCGGCATTGCCGTGGTCGGCGGTCACCACGGCGAACCCGCCGAGGCGCAGGGTCTCCCTGACCACAGCCTCGACGCACGGATCGACGACCCGGCAGGCCTCCACGGTCGGCTCGAAAAGCCCCGTGTGGCCGACCATGTCGGCGTTGGCGAAGTTGAGGATGACCACCTGGGCCGGCCGCGCCAGCAGCCGTTTCAGGACCTCCGCCGTCACCTCGCGCGCGCTCATCTCGGGCTTCCGGTCATAGGTCGCGACCCCGCGCTGGGACGGGACGAGGCAGCGCTCCTCTCCGGGGAACGAGCGCTCTTCGCCGCCGTTGAAGAAGTAGGTGACGTGGGCGTATTTTTCCGTCTCGGCGATGCGCAACTGCGCCAGGCCGGCGGCGCTCACCGCTTCGCCGAAGGTGCCGGTGAGGCGCTGCGGCGGGAAAGCGGCCGGGAGCCGCCAGGTCCGGTCGTAGACCGTGAAGCAGACGAACGCCGCCAGGGCCGGGCGCGACGGCCGCGGAAACTGCTGGAAGTCCTCCCCGGTGTAGGCGCGCGTGATCTGCCGCGCCCGGTCGGCGCGAAAGTTGAAGAACACGATCGTGTCGGAGTCGCGGACGCGCGCGTCGCGATCGGCGCCCGCTTCCGGCGCGGCCGGCCGGGCGCCGCCAGCGCCCTCCTCGACGATCGACGGGACCAGGAACTCGTCCGTGATGCCGCCGGCGTAGCCGCGGAGGACCGCCGCCTCGGCGGTCGGATGGACCGGCCCCTCGCGCAGGGCCATGGCGCGCCAGGCCTTTTCGGTCCGGTCCCAGCGGGTGTCGCGGTCCATGGCGTAATACCGGCCGGACACGGTGGCGATCCGTCCCAGGCCCAGGCGGGCGAGCATGGCGCAGGCGCGCCGCACGTAATCCACGCCACTCCTGGGCGGGGTGTCGCGGCCGTCCGTGAAGGCGTGCACAAAGAGATGGCGCACCCCGTGCCGGCCGGCCGACCGGACGAGGGCCTCCAGGTGATCGATGTGGCTGTGCACGCCGCCGTCGCTGAGGAGGCCCATCAGATGCAGGGCCGCCCCGGGCCGGCGGGCGAGGCCGAAGGCGCGCCCGAGGACTTCGTTGCGCTCGAACTCCCCGGTGCGGATCGACCGGTTGATGCGCGACAGGTCCTGCAGGACGACCCGCCCGGCGCCGAGGCAGAGATGGCCGACCTCCGAATTGCCGATCACGCCCCGGGGCAGGCCGACGGCCTCCCCCGAGGCCAGAAGCAGCGCCGTGGGGTAGGTGCGGCCGAGCCACTGCATGAAGCGCGGCTCGCTCCGGGCGATGGCGTTGCCTTCGATCGCGTCGCTGTGGCCCCAGCCGTCGAGGACGATGAGGACCGCGGGAAGGGGAATCGGCATCGACGCGGGAGGTCTCCTTGGGAGCTATGCCTCGCCCGTTTCGGAGGTGTAGACGGGTGCGGAGCTGATTCCAAGCTCCTCGATCGGCCGCTCCTCCTGGAAATCGACCACCACGCTGTTCCACTCGCCGCAGCGGTCGCAGTAGTCAGTCCAGGCGGGGTACTTTCGGGAGCACGTGGCGCAGGCGTACTCGACCTTGAGAACCTCCGCCTGACGCAGCACCAGCTCGAGCTCTTTCAGGGCCTCGTGCAGGTGGCCCTGGCGTTCCATGATCTTCGCAAGGTGATAATGGAGGGCCGGGAAGTAGGTGACCCGGCCCTTCATCTGCGAGAACTGCTGCAGCGCCTCGTCGATCATCTCCAGGCGGTAGTAGAGCTTGCCCAGGAAGAAACGGGGGATGATGTCCTTCTGGCTCTTCCAGATCGCCGATTTCAGCGCCTCGATCGCCCGGCGCGGCTGCTCCAGCGAGAGGTAGTGGTCCTCGATGGTCGTCAGGAACACCGGGTGGCCGGTGGCCTCGTACCCCTTCTCCCACACCTCGACCGCCTCCTCGGGCTGGTGCAGGGCGATCAGCGCCTTGCCCAGGGCGAGGCGCACCGGCACGAACGACGGCTCCATGCCCAGCAGACGCCTCAGGATGCCGATCGCCTCGCGCGTCTTGCCCTGCTCCTGGAGGCGCTGGGCCAGCATGTAGCGGATGCCGAGGTGGTGCTTTTTCTCCGACTTGGACGATCGTCCCAGCTCGACGAGCTGCTTTTCGATGCTCTGCTGGATCTCCCAGGCCTTCTCCCATTCGCCCCCGCTGATGCACAGCGCCCGGTACTTGCGGTAGGCGGCGAGCGAGCGCCTGGGGTTCAGCTCGATGATGCGGTTCAGGACCGCCTTGGCATTGTCGAGGGCCCCGGATTCCTCGTAGTCGGAGACCAGGGAGTAGAGAGGGTACAGATCGTTCTCCTTCACGCGCGCCGCGCGGCGGTGGTACTCGATCGCCTCGCCGTGGCGCCGCAGGGCCCTCAGCACCTCGCCACCCTTGATCAGCGCGTCGAAATGGTTCGGGTCGATCTGGAGCGCGGCGTCGAAGTGCTCGAGCGCCTTCTCCTCGCGGCCGTTCAGCATCGATTCGACGCCGCGCAGGTAGCGCTCCTCCGCCTCCTGGCGTGAGCGGGCCTGGCGGCGCGCCGTCAGGTCCCCGAGCATGCGGCGCAGGTCGCGCAGCACGCCGAAGAGGAGCGGCACCAGCATCGACACGCCGCTGGCCAAAAGGAGGGCGAACCAGACCGGGATCCTGATGCCGCGGCTCAGGATGAGCTGGCTGTCGAGGATCCCCTGGTTGGTGACGTACAGGATCGACAGGACGATGACGATGACGGCCCCGAACATCAGGTACAGGACGGTCCGGATCTTCATCGCAGTCCCGCGGGGAGCCGTGCCCCCCTAAAGCAATCCCTTCTCGACCTTCTCCTGGCAGGTGACACAGTGGCTCGCCCAGGGCACCGCCTCGAGGCGCTTCTTCTCGATCTCCTCCTCGCATTCGACGCAGGTGCCGTATGCCCCCTTCGCGATACGGTGCAGCGCCTCGTCCACCTTCTGCAGCACCTCGCGATCGGTGTTGGACAGGGAGTACAGGAACTCCTTCGTGTAGGCGCTCGAGGCCTTGTCGGCAAGGTCCTGGGTCCCCTCGTCCTCGGTCAGGCGGCCGTAGTTCTTGTTCTTGTTGTAGGCCTCCGCGACGCTCTTCTTCTTGTCGAGGAGGCGCTTCTTGTACGATTCGAGCTGCTTCTTCAACATCGCCATAGTGGGGCTTCCTTTCCGTCCCTCCGGCGTCCTTAAAGCCTCAGGGAATTCCGAAGCGCTTGCGTTTCTCGAGCAGTGTCTTGCGGTTGATGCCGAGGATGCGGGCCGCCTCGCTTCGGTTGCCGCCTGTCGACAGCAGGACGTCGCGGATGTGCTGCTCCTCGACCTGGGCCAGGGACAGGCGCCGGCTGGCCGCTGGCGCGATCGATCCTTGCGGCCGGGCCCCGCCGGCCTGCACGGCGTCGGGGCCGATCTCGGTCCCATTCTCGAGGATCGTGGCGCTCTCGATCACGTTCTGCAGCTCCCTGACGTTCCCGGGCCAGGAATGGTGCATCAGCCTGTCCAGGGCGCCCCGCGACAGCGTCTTCGCGGAGCCGCCCTGCCGTCGCGCCAGGTCGTGCAGCATCTGATCCGCCAGCACCGGCACGTCCTCCATCCTGTCACGCAGAGGCGGGATCTCCAGCCGGATGACGTTCAGACGGTAGAAGAGATCCTTGCGAAAACTCCCCGACGCCACCAGGGGTTCGAGGTCGGCCTGGGTCGAGGACAGGATCCGCACGTTCACGCTCAAAGTCTTCGTGCCCGCCAGGCGTTCAAAGGATCGCTCCTGCACGACCCTCAGCAGCTTGCCCTGCAGCGAGGGGGCCAGCTCGCTCACCCCGTCGATCAGAATCGTGCCGCCGTCCGCCAGCTCGAATCGGCCTTTCTTCTGCTCGGCCGCCCCGGTGAACGCCCCCTTCTCGTGGCCGAACAGCTCGCTCTCGAGAAGGTCGACCGCGACGTTGGCGCAGGCGATCGTCACGAAGGGCCCGCCGCGCCTCGGGCTCGCGTCATGAATGAAGCGCGCCAGGATCCCCTTGCCCGTCCCGCTCTCGCCGACGAGAAGCAGGCTGGCGTCGCTCCCCGCCACCTTCCGCGCCAGGCCGACGACCCGCGCCATCAGAGCCGACCGGTGCACCAGTGGGGACGCCGCAACGTCGGAGGCGATGGCGTTCACGCGGGATTCCTTCCGCCAATGAAGCGGGTAATGTACGGATCGCACCGCCTAAAGTCAACTCTTGCGCGCCGCCGAAGTGCCTTTGTTCCTGCGGCTTTGAGAGCTCCCCGGGGCCATTTTCGGGGCGTCTCCCCAAAGGCCCTCCAGGTTGTAGAACTCGCGCGTCTCGAGGGTGAACACGTGCACCACGAGATCGGCGTAGTCGATCAGGATCCAGTCGCCAAGATTGTAGCCCTCCACGTGTCCCGGGTGCTCGCCCCTCTGCCCCATCTTCTCGACGATGGCGTCGCAGATGGCCTGCGTTTGCCGCCTCTGCGTGCCACCGACGATCACGAACGCGTCGGTGAACGAGGCGATGCCCTTCAGGGCGAGGGCGACCGGGTCCTCCGCCTTCTTGTCGGCGGCGGCCTCGAGCACGAGCGAGATCTTTCTCTTAAGTTGGATGAGCGCCTCCTTCCCGGCCGGCCCGGCCCGCAAACGGCGGCGGTCCCGCCGGGACCGGGGCGCCGGAGCCCAGGATCGACCAGACCCCCTCGAGCAGTTCGCGGATCCCCTCGCCGCTCACCGCCGAGACGGCGAAGAACGGCAATCCCCCGGAGGCGCAGCGGGCGCGCAGGGCCTCGATCCGCGCGCGGTCGGACACCGCGTCGATCTTGCCGCCGGCCACCACCTGCGGCTTGCCGGCGAGGTCCCCGCTGAAGGCGTGGAGCTCGCCGTTGACGATCTCCAGGTCGCGCACCGGATCGCGCCCGGACATCTCCGAGGCGTCCACCAGGTGGATCAGCACGCGCGTCCTCTCGATGTGCCGCAGAAACTTGACGCCCAGCCCCTGCCCGCGGTGCGCGCCCTCGATCAGCCCCGGGATGTCGGCCACCACGAACGTCCGGAACTGGCCGAGATCCACAACCCCCAGGTTGGGCTCGAGGGTCGTGAAAGGGTACGCCGCGATCTTCGGATGCGCGGAGGAAATGCGCGAGATCAGCGTCGATTTTCCGGCGTTGGGGAAGCCGACAAGGCCGACGTCCGCGATCATCTTGAGCTCCAGGCGAAGAGCGCGTTCCTCACCCGGTTCCCCGGGCTCCGCCTCGCGCGGCGCCTGGTGCGTGGAGGTTGCGAAGGCGGCGTTCCCGCGTCCCCCGCGCCCGCCCCTCGCGACCAGCACCCGCGCCCCGGGCGCGGCCAGGTCGGCGATCACCGTCTGGCCCTCGTCCTGCACCACGGTGC
>JACOUZ010000228.1 GCA_016177515.1 Acidobacteriota bacterium | reverse complement strand
GGCCTGTGGACCGCACGCCTGTCCGAGTACATGAGGTCGATGATGCGCATCCGGGACGTGGCGCGCGTGCGCGAGCACGAGGCGGCGCGCCTGACGGTGATCGAAACGACCGAGCCGCTCGACGAGATGGCGCGTTTCAACGTGGCCCGGCACCACCGCGTCCTGACCGTCGCCCGTGCGGAAGGCGGCCTCCTGTACGAAATGGCGTTCCAGATTTTCTCCTGGTTCGACACCGTGACGCCGCCGCGCGGCACGCGGTTCGACCTGGCCGGGGTCGCCGCCGAGTTCGACCGCATGGAGCCGCCGGGTGCCGGCCGCTGGACCTACACCGGAAACGACTCGCTCGAGCCCCGCCTGTACCGTTCCGGCGCCGCCGGCGAGCCCGTTCCCAGCTCCCTGCCCCTCGAAACCGTGGAGTCCCACCTTCTCCGGGTCTGCGCAGCGCGTCCCTGAGGCCGCTGGATCCGGATGTCCCTCAAGAAATCTTGAGGCTGATGCTGACCCCGTCGCGGAGCGGCAGGACGGAGGTAGTGAGCTCCGTGTCGGCGTGGAGCAGGCGGGTCAGCTCGCGCACGCCGCGGGTGTCGTCGTCCTGGCGGCCGGGGTCGGCGACCCTCCCGGACCACAGCATGTTGTCGCAGATGAACAGGCCGCCCGTGCGCAGCCGCGGCTTCATGAGCGGGTGGATCCTGGGATAGTCGCGCTTGTCGATGTCGCAGAAGATGATGTCGAACGGGCCGGGATGGCGCGGCAGGATCTCCAGGGCGTCCCCCTTCTCGATCGCCGCCCTGTCCATCAATCCGGCGCGGCTCAGAAAACCGCGCGCGCTGGCGCAATTCTCGGCCGAGCCCTCCGTCAGGGTGACGCGGCCTCCGGGCGGCAGCGCCAGCGCGAACCAGTAGGCCGAATAACCGAACCCCGAGCCGCACTCGAAGATTTCGCGGGCCCCGATCGATCGCGCCAGCACGTTCAGCAGGCGGCCCACGAGCGGTCCGACGATCGGGAAGCGCCGGCGATCCGCCAGGCGCTCCATTTCCAGCGGGACACCCTGGCCGGGGGGCGCAACCTGGCGCAGGTACTCCTCGATGACCGGATTGACGATGTCCACGGACCGCATCTTAGCATGGCGGATCCGGCCTGCCGGGGGCGGCGGCGACCTCGTCGTGCGTCACGTTCGGCTCCATCCCGAGGAGATACTCGCGTCGGCGGCGCGCCGCAGGCTGCGCCGGGGACGGCTGCGCCTGGCTCTTCATCGATGGGAGCCGCAACGGCTCCCGCCGTTGGTGCGACATGACCGTCTGCGGCAACCGCAGCAAGGCGCGGCGCTTCTACCGCAGGACCAGGAACGCGGGGTAGAATCCACCGGGAGGTGCAGGCGGTGACGGCGTCCCGCGCAATCGGCCTCGCCACGCTGTCGGCGCTCATGGCGTCGGCGATTCTGGCCCGGTGCGCCTCGGGCCGGGGCAAGAGCGCGCCCGCCGAAGCGCCCGCGGCTGCGACGGCCCCGAGCGCCCCATCCGCGGCGCCGGGGCCCTCCGCCGCACCCGCGGATGCACCGCCCCCCTCCAATCTGCCGGCGATTCCGGAGGGGCCCTCGGCCAGCCCCGCTCCGGCCGCGCGGGTCGATTTCAACTCGCACATCCTGCCCGTCCTTCAGGAGAGGTGCTCTCCCTGCCATTTCCCGGGCGGGCGGATGTACGACCGGCTCCCCTTCGACAAGGAAGGGACGATTCTTCTGCTCGGCACGAAGCTCCTCACACGCCTTCGCGAGCCCCTCGACCAGGAGCTGATCCGGGCCTACCTGGAACAGCCCTGATGCTCCCGTCCGGGAACTGGCGTCTTCCACCGGTTACTGGGAATCGGCGATATCGAGGACGACGGAACGGGCCGGGAAGCTGAACCAGGCCTCCACGATAGCGCCGTCCTTGCGGAAGATCAGGCGGTGCGGTGCGAGAACCTCGATGGCCCAGCCTTTCTTGCGGCCCAGTGTCCTCAGGTCACAGACGGCGTTGGACGCCTCTCCCCGGAAACGGAAGCGAACGGTAAGATTCCCGCCGCGGATCCCGCCCGAGTTGCTTTCGAGGCGAAACACCCTGGGGATCGGAAAATCCCGCGGGAAGCGGGGATGCAATCGCACCGTGGAGGAAAACCGACCGGGCTCCGCCAGGGCGTGTTTCGTTCCAGCCGCCGCATCTGCCGCGCCGGTCGTCGCCACATCCATCTGGCCGGACGCCACCGGCGCCGCTGAAGCCGCCGTGGGCGCAATGGTCCTGTCGGGGGCCCCCACATAAAGCAGCAAGGCCACCCCCGCGATCGCTCCGCTTCCAGCCGCCCACATCCAGCGCTTCTGCTTGCACGCCCAGAGAGTGAGGGGGATCGAACCGAGAAGAAGAAGCAGCAGCGCGGGATGAGCCTGCGCCGCCTGCGAGGCAATTGCCGGGAACCCCATCGGACCCTCCGCCGGCCCCTGTACGGCGAACAGTGGAGCGGATACGGGCCTTCCAACGCGGAAACTTAGAGTCCGACCTCTCCGGTCGCAAGCCCGCAACGGTTCACTGACGATCGATTGGCTACCAGACTGGCCAATCTCAGTATCCAATCTGTTGGATGCCCGCGATCAGGGCCTGATGACTGGCCGCAGGTGTGCTGTGAAGTGCCTGAGGAAGGGGGCCTCCGAAATGATCTCGAGGCCCTGAATTCGGTCACGATGCCGGAACACGTCCTGGATCGCCTCGACCACATAGTCCACGTGGCTCTGGGTGTACACCCTTCTGGGGATGGCCAGTCTGACCAGCTCCATGGCGACCGGCCGCGGCCTGCCGGTTTGTGGATCGTTCGTTCCGAACATCAAAGAGCCGATCTCCACTCCGCGGATTCCGGCCTCCAGGTAAAGCTCGCACGCCAGCGCCTGGGCCGGGAAGTCGCGCGGCTCGATGTGGGGCACGAAGCGCCGCGCGTCGAGGTACACGGCGTGGCCGCCGACCGGCAGGAGGATCGGCACTCCGGCTTCCTGAAGGTGCCGGCCGAGGTAAGCGGTCGAGATGAAGCGGTAGTTGAGGTAGTCCTCCTCCAGGACTTCGAGAAGGCCCTGGGCCATCGCCTCCAGGTCGCGCCCGGCCAGGCCTCCGTAGGTCGGGAACCCTTCGATCAGGATGGTGAGGTTGCGGGCCCGGACCGCGAGATCGTCGTCGTTGAGCCCCAGGAATCCGCCGATGTTCACCAGCCCGTCCTTCTTGGCGCTCATGGTGCAGCCGTCGGCGAGCGAGAACATTTCGCGGGCGATGTCGCGGACCGGCCTTGTGGCCTGGCCAGGCTCGCGCAGCTTGATGAAGTACGCGTTCTCGGCGAACCGGCAGGCGTCCAGGAACAGCGGCACGCCGTGGCGGCGGGCGATGGCGCGGGCCGCCCGGATGTTCTCGAGCGACACCGGCTGACCCCCTCCCGAGTTGTTGGTGACGGTCAGGAGGACCAGCGGCACCCGGTCCCGCCGATGGGTCTCCAGACAGTTCTCCAGGGCCTCGAGGTCGATGTTCCCCTTGAAGGGATGGTCGCGCACCGGGTCCCTGCCTTCCGGGATCAGGAGGTCGAGGGCCTGCGCCCCGGTGTACTCGACGTTGGCCCGCGTCGTGTCGAAGTGCGAGTTGGCCGGCACGACCTTCCCCGCCCCTCCGACGATGCCGAACAGGATCTTCTCCGCCGCCCGGCCCTGGTGGACCGGGATGATGTGGGTGAAACCGGTCAGATCCTTCGCCACCTTCTCGAAGCGGTAGAACGACCGGCTCCCGGCGTACGACTCGTCGCCGGACATGATCGCCGACCACTGCTCGGCCGACATCGCCGCCGTGCCGCTGTCCGTGAGCAGGTCGATGGTCACGTCGGCGGCATGCACCAGGAACAGATTGTGGTGCGCTTCGGCAAGCACCCGCTCGCGGCAGGCGCGATCGGTGATCTTGATCGGCTCGACCACCTTGATGCGGAACGGCTCGATGATGGTCTTCATCGCATGCTCTCCGGGGCCTTCCGGTCATGTTTCGCATTACGGAACGACAGTTGACTTGCGTTTCGATTGGCGGCTTGATAGCATCTGCATCGCGTGGCGCTCCTTCCGTAGCACGGGTCAGAAGCGAACTGAGCATCTTCCGAGGATGTCATGGCTCCCGCAAGGAGACGACGGAGGCTGCCGATGTTGATCGATCGCGGGCTCGGCCTGCTGGAAGTCGTCCTGCCGATCGGACCCCTGGATACCACGATTTCCACCCTGCCGGAAGGGCAGCGCGACCCGGGCGGTTTCTGGTTCCCGGCCGGCTACGACCAGCCGGGTGACATCTTCACACCACAGCAGAGAAAACTCCAGGCCAAACAGCGACAGGTGCAGGGCCGGCGGCTCAAGGCGCGGCGCCGCCTGCCGGTCATCGTCTCGGGATCGGAGGGCACGGCGGCCGCGGACACATCCCCTTCCAGGCCCCACGCCCCTCCCGC
>JACOUZ010000024.1 GCA_016177515.1 Acidobacteriota bacterium | reverse complement strand
GGTCCAGATCGATCCCTCCGCCCCGGAGACGAAACCGGACAGGTTGCTTCCCCGGCAGCCCTTTCTTGACAGACCGCATCGAAGCGGCGTAAATAGAGGACTTCACGGTCACGGGGGCGGGTGAGTGTCCCCCTCCGCCTGAGGGGGTCGGGTGAAAGAGCCATCGAGGGGGGCGGATGCCTCCGGGAGTATCGGGCATATAGGTTCTCTTATATCCTCCATCATGGATCTTCCGGTCCGGCCGCGCCGGGTGATCGCCCGGCCGTCGGCCGAAGAGTTGCGCGCGCTCACCGAGCGCATGCCGAACTGCCTGAAGACGCGGCACGGCAACGTCAACGTGCAGACGCGCGTCGTCGCCCGCAGCAAGGGCTCCACGTTCGTCGTCACGGACGACACCACGCTTCACCGCGGCCATGCGACGATCACCCGCGACGAGGGGGAGCGGATGGCGGTCGTCCAGGACGAGTACATCCGGGCGCGCGACATGGTCGTGGTGGACGGGTACATCGGCAACCACCGGACGCTGCGCACGCCGGCCCGGCTGATCATCGAGGCCGCGAACGCCAACATCGCCGCCATGCAGCAGTGCCTCTACTACCCTCTGGAACAGGGGGACGAGGCGCGCTTCGAGCCGCAGGTGACGGTGATCTACACGCCGAACCTCCCGGCGCAGGGGTATCCGAACGAGCGGCTGATCGCCGTCGACCTCGAGCGCCGCATCACCCGGGTGTTCAACTCGGACTACTTCGGCGAGTCGAAGAAGGGCGGCCTGAGGATGTGGAACAAGATCGTCTACGACCGCGGCGGCCTGGCGATGCACGCCGGCTGCAAGATCATTCCGGTCGACGGCAGAGACCGCGTCGCCCTGATCATCGGCCTGTCGGGGACCGGCAAGACGACGACCACGTTCTCGAAGCAGAACGACTCGCGGCCGGTGCAGGACGACTTCCTGGCGATCATGCCGGACGGCAGCATCCACGCCACCGAGAACGGCTGCTTCGCGAAGACCTTCGGCCTGGCGGAGGAGACCGAGCCGGCCATCTACCGCGCGGTCCTCAAGCCGACGTCCTACCTCGAGAACGTCTCCCAGAAGGACGGCGAGCTCGACTTCTTCGACACCTCCTACACGCAGAACGGCCGGGCGGTGTTCAAGATGGCCGACATCGAGGGGGCCGGCGACGCGCGCTCGATCAAGAAGGCGGATCTGCTCCTGATCCTGAACCGCAACGAGGACGTCATCCCGGCGGTGGCGCGCCTGGGCGGGCCGCAGGCGGCGGCGTACTTCATGCTGGGGGAGACCAAGGGGACGAGCGCCGGCGGCGCCGAGGAGGCCGGGCGGTTCCTGCGCATCCCCGGGACCAACCCGTTCTTCCCGCTCGACCACAGCCTGCAGGGGAACCGGATCCTTTCGATTCTGCGGGCGAACCCGATGGAGGTGTACCTGATGAACACCGGGCGGGTCGGCGGCGGCGAGAACGACGCGCGCAGTCTTAAAGTAAAGATCCGCCACAGCAGCGCCATCGTCAAGGGGATCGCGGAGGGGACGATCCGCTGGGACCGCGACCCGGACTTCGGGTACGAGGTCGCCGCGGCGGTCCCCGGCCTGGAGGGGGACGACGGGCTGCTGGTGCGCCCGCGCGCCCTGTACGAGAAGCAGGGCCGCCTCGACGAGTACGGCGCGATTATCTCCCGGCTGCGCGCCGAGCGGCGGGAGTACATGAAGACCTTCCCGAGGCTCGATCGCGACATCGCCGAGTCCGTGTCCTGAGCGTCTTCCGTGCGATCGCGCGCGGAAAATCGTTTGACTCGCGCGGGAGGATCGCATAGGATGCCGTGCGTTTTCCAACCCCATGTCCCGTGAGGAGAGGGAATCACACTATGGAACAATCCTTTTCGAAGTTCGTGGCCGGCTGCGCGGCGCTCCTGATCGTCCTGTTCGCCGTTGCCTGCGCGGGTCAGCCCACGCCGGATCAGACCACCACGCCCGCCGCCACGACGTCGGAGGCCCCGGCGCAGGAACCGGCCGCCGCACCTGCCGAAGGCACCGCACCCATGGAAGGCGCCGCGCCAGTTGAAGGCGCCGCCCCGGCCCAGGGTGAGGAACCGGCCGGAGAGCAGGCGCCGCAGAACTAGCTCCAGGCGCCGGCCCGCGCCCGGAACCGGGGCGCGCGGCGGGCGAGGCAGTCGAAGGGGGATGAGGACAAAGTCCTTGTCCCCCTTGTTGTTTCCGGGGCCGGCGGCCCGGCGGAACGCTTCGCCGGCGCGAATCGTCCGCGCGGTTCAGCGGCGCCCGCGGGCCGGGCGCGGAGTATGCTCGGGGGCCATGCCGGTCGCGGTCTATACCATCGGCCACTCCAACCGGACGCTCGACGCGCTGCTCGGCATTCTCCGGGCGCATGGGATCGAGTGTCTCGCCGACGTGCGGTCGGTGCCGCGCTCGCGCCACAATCCCCAGTTCAGCGCCGAGTCGCTGGCGATATCGCTCCCTCGGGCCGGCATCTCCTACGCCCCCTTGCCGCGCCTGGGCGGGCGGCGCAAGCCGCGCGCCGACTCGCGCAACCTGGCATGGCGCAGCGACGGCTTCCGCGGCTATGCCGACTACATGGAGACTCCCGAGTTCGAGAAAGGAATCGCGGAGCTCCTGGACCTGGCGCGCGCCAGGCGCACCGCCATCCTGTGCGCCGAGGCGATCTACGATCGCTGCCACCGCTCGCTCATCTCGGACGCGCTCGTCTGCCGGGGGGTCGAAGCGGTGCACTTGGTGGACGAGAAGAAGACCATGGAGCATCCCCTGACGCCGGTCGCGAAGATCGTGGACGGCCGGCCCACGTATACCGCCGGGCAGCCGTGCCTGCCGGGCACCGCTGGCGCGGGCGCTGCTGGCACGGCCGCGGGCCCGGCGACGGGGAGCAGACGCCCGATGACAGGGATTGAAGG
>JACOUZ010000023.1 GCA_016177515.1 Acidobacteriota bacterium | reverse complement strand
GCGGCGCCCTGTCCTCAAGGGCCAGATCGGCCAGGCTCCTGCCGACCGCCAGCCGCGTGACGTACCGGTCGATCGGCAGGGAGGGAGAAGCCGTGACGAGGCCCCCCGCCAGGAGGGCGCCTGCCGAAGTCACGGCCACCGCCCGCCGGACCGCGAGGCCACGCCACCCGCGAAGACCCCAGATCGCCAGGACCGCCAGCGCCGCGAACAACAGGTCCTCGGCAATCACCTGCCCCGGCGTGCGCTCCACGAAGGCGCCGAAGCAGCCGCAGGCCTCCGTCCGCCCGATCGACAGACCGTAGGCCTCGATGAAGATGAACGCGGCCAGGAGGGCTATGGAGGCCAGGCCGGCCCAGAGCGGCCGGGCTCCGGCGAGGAGCGCGACCCCCAGGGCGATTTCGAGGACGATGAGGGCCGGCGCCGCGTAGGCCGCCAGGCCCGCCGCGAGGAATCCGTAGCCCTGGACCTGGTGGACAAACTCGGCCGGGTCGAGCGCCTTCAGGACCCCGGCCATGAGGAAGATGAGGCCGAGCGCCACGCGGCCCGCGTGGCCGGCGACTCGCCGCCATGCGGAAGTGAGGGCGCCGGGGGCCGCGGCCGTGACTTCAGTCGGTGCTGCCATGTCGGTCCAGGGGCCGCCTCGGCGGCGGCGCGCTACTCCTTCTTCGGGACCTGCCCACTACGGTACAGCCGGATCTGCACTTTTTCCAGTGTCGCCAGGCCTTCCGGGATGGCCGCGTCGACCACCGGCAGGAACGCCTCGACCTTCTCCTTCGAGTCGACGATCTCGATGACGATCGGCAGGTCCGCCGACAGACGGAGGATCTTGGCGGTATGCAGGCGGCTGTGGGCGCCGAACCCCTCCACGCCGCGCAGCACCGTCGCCCCGGCCAGTCCGCGCTCGCGCGCCTGACGGACAATCCACTCGTAGAGCGGCACGCCGCCGTGCTTGTCGCTCTCGCCGACGAAGATCCTCAGCAGATGTCCTTCTTCGGGAAGCATCATCGTCCTCTACCCCCAGATCAGGCGCACGAACGCGCTGCCCGCCCAGACGGCCCCCAGGCCCAGGACCACCTGGAGCAGGACGTTCGCCAGGGCCGGGAGCGCCTCGCCGTCCCGCAGCAGTTGAATCGTCTCGTAGCCGAACGACGAAAACGTGGTGAACCCGCCCAGGATGCCGATGAGCAGGAAGACGCGCGCCTCGGGGGACAGGATGCCGCGAGCTTCGGCCATCGCCCCCAGGACGCCGATCGCCAGGCAGCCGGTGACGTTCACGGCCAGCGTGCCGTAGGGAAAGACCGGGCCGCTCGCCAGTCGGTGCACCGCCCCGCCCACCAGGTACCTGGCGATCGAGCCGAGGAAGCCCCCGCAGCCGACCAGGAGGGTCTTGGTCATCACGGCCCGTAATCGATGAATCCGGGGTTCAGGATGCCGTCCGGGTCGTAGGTCTTCTTCAGCCGGCAGACCTCGTCCCAAAGGGCCCCGAAATGCCGCTTCCAGCGGACCCGGTCGAACTCGATGAAGCCGGACAGGTAGCGGCTGGCGCCGGCCGCCATGCTCAGGTCCGACATCAGGTTGAGACGCTGCCGCGCCTGCGGCAGCAGATCGGACGGCACGCCCGGCAGGATTCCGAAGCCCATGACCAGGGGGGTCTGCGGGTGCATGAACAGGGGAATTCGGGACGACGTGCCCCGGCACGGCCAGAGCAGGACGTGGCCGCCTCCCAGCGCGGTCGGCGGCAGGCCGGCCAGTGCCTGCGAGATGAACGGCTGGGCCGTCCCCCACGGCAGGATCGTCTCGGTCCAGGGGTGGGCAAGGGCCCAGTTGCCGATCCTCTTCCAGATGGCGAACAACGGCTCCATGCGGGCGGCGAACAGAAGCGTGTCCTGGTCCTCGACGTGCGTCTTCCTGTAGGGGGCGAACCCCTGCAGGACCTGCGCGTCCTGGGGCGGCGCCTGCGGGTCGAACTCGACGGTCAAATGGAGGGGGAAGAACCAGGCGGCGAACGCCTCCTTGCCCGCCGGGCCCATGCGGAACCCCTGCGGGCAGGGGACGCAGGCCGACTCGATGTAGTCGACCCGGTCCTGGTCGATGGCGAGCTGCGCGTCCCGCATGAGGGCGCCCAGGTCGTCGTACAGGAGGAAATAGGTGCGCGTCTTCGGCCGGCACGGGCGCAGCCGGACGCGGGCCCGCGTGATCACGCCGAACTGGCCCAGGGTGGATCGCACTGCGTCGTAGACCTCGCGGTTCCGACTCTCGGAGCAGAGGACGACGTCGCCCGCGCCGGTCACCACTTCCAGATCGAGGGCCTGGTCTCCCTGCGCGCCGAAGCGGAACGACGCGACGCCCAGCCCGGCGACGGAAATCGTTCCGCCGATGGTGACCCCGAGGTTATTCGTCAGGACGGGGGGCACGAGCCCCTGCGGGATCGCCTGCCGCACCAGCGTGTCCCACTTCACGCCGGCCTGGCAGTCGGCCGCCGGTTCCTGCGGATCGATCGCCAGGATGCGATCGAGGGAGGTCATGTCGAGAAGGATGCCGCCGTCCGTGAGCGCCTGGCCGCTCTGGGTGTGTGCCTCGGCGCGCGTGGCGACGGGGACGGAGTTGCTGCGGGCGTAGCCGATGACCGCCGCCACGTCGCCGGTGGAGGCCGGGCGGACCACGACCCCCGGCAGGCGCTTGATCATCCCGCCGAAATCGCCGCTCCGGTCGAGCCGGGCGGGCTCGTCATCCAGGACCTGCCCGGACACCAGCCCCCTGAGGTCGCGCGCCAGATCGCTCGCCATCGTTCCTTCCCGCCAAGGCCGGCCATGATACGGGATTGGCGGGAGTGCTTCAAGCAAGCCGCGGCCTGAAGTCTCCCCAGTTTCCGGTGGCGGGCCGCAGCGCGTCGTGGCTCATGCTCACACGCGCGGGCCCCTCGGCGTCCACCTGTCGCGCATGGCGCGGCTCGAAATCGCCACGCCGCGCTGCGGCCCGCCACCGGACGCTGGGCATGCCTCCCTCCGCCACCTGGGAGGTGCCTCCCGTCATCGCGGCACCAGAGCGGGACGCAACAACCGGCCGCGGGCGGCCCGTGACGGCACATCGTGCCGGATACCAGCCCGTCCCACCTTTCGGTGCCGGGCGCGGCCGCTGGTGTAAACTGAAACTCCTCGGTGGAGAGAGGCATGAAGGGCGGAGCGATGCTCGGCAGGACGGGGAAGCTCATGATCTGCGCCGTGGCCTGCCTGCTCGCGGCGGTGGCACCCGCACGGCCCCAGGGAGATCGCCCATCGGATGAGACACTGCGCGCCCTGCAGGAGCGCGGCCGGATGATCGC
>JACOUZ010000229.1 GCA_016177515.1 Acidobacteriota bacterium | reverse complement strand
GTCCATGACCACGTCACTGTACCTGAGCGGTCCTGCCATCGGTTCACCGGTGCGGCCGCACGCCTTCTGCGCGGCGGCGAGCGGCTTGGATTCCTCATCATCCTAGGGGGGGACCGCGATCGCTGTCAAGGCAAGGGGTTCTCTGGGCCATCCCCAGGGTCGGGTGGCGGGCCGCAGCGCGGCGTGGCTCATGCTCGCACGCGCGGGATCCTGGGTGGCCCTCTCATCCGCATGGCGCGGCTCGAAATCGCCACGCCGCGCTGCGGCCCGCCACCTGCCGCTGGGAATGCCTCTCTCCGCCACCCGGGAGGTGGCCCGCGTCATCGCTGCACCAGGGCGGAACGCAAGAACCGGACGCAGGCGGTCACTGTGACTCCGTTCCGGTGCGGCGCTGACGCGAGGAGCCTCTTGGACCCCGGCAGGGAGGGATTCCCGGAGGTGCGTGGGGGGCCAGACCGGGCCGCCGCGGCGTGGCGATTTCGAGCCGGGCCATGCGCGACGGATGAACGTCGAACGGCCTGCCCGAAGCATGAGCCGCGCCGCGGCGGCCCGGTCTGGCCTGCCACTCGAAACTGGGGATGACTCAAAAGGGGTTGGGCGCCTCCGCCGCGATCGCCTCGAGCGCGAGCCGCGCGGTGCTCCTGATCTCCTCGCTCCGGCCCGACTCCGCGGCGCGCCTCAGGGCGGCGCGGGCCGCATCATCATGAAGAAGGGCCAGCGCCCGGATGGCGTTGAGGGGCGCCGACGCATCCCCCCCGACCCCCGCTCCTGCCGCCCGCCCCGTCCCGGCCTCGCCCACCTCGAGAATGCCGAAGAGCACCGCCTCCCCCGAGTCGTCCCCCAGGCGCGCCAGGGAGAGCGCGGCGTTCCAGCGCACGCCGGCGTCGGCGTCACGCAGGGCCGACTTGAGCGCGGCCGCCCCTTCCCGGTCTCCCATCTGCCCGAGGGCGAAGACGGCCATGGTGCGCACCGCGGAATCACCATCGGCCGCCGCCGCCCGCAGATCCGGCAGGGCCGAAAGGTCGTCGATCTGCATCAGCCCCCAGGCGCAGAACAGCCGGGTCTCGCCGTCCGTATCCTTCAGCCCCTGCCTGAGAGCGGGCGCCCCCCGCCCGTCGCCGGACCTCCCGAGGGCGAGAGCCAGGTAGCGGCGCAGCTTCGGGTCCTCGCCGGCGTCCAGGAACGCCGCGGCCATTTCCGGGACCAGGCCCTCGGCCCGTTCGCCCGGGCCGCTGCGCACCAGAAGGGAAAGATCGTATCCCGACTGCCAGCGTTTCGGATCGCCGGCCCACGGCAGAAGAAACCGCGAGGGGCCCTTCAGATGATCGAGCGCGGCCCGCGGGTCGGGATGACGGGAGCGCAGGACCTGGAGGCCGAAGAAGACACAGACCAGGACCGCGACGAGGCCGAGCGGCACGATAAAGAACTGCAGCACCACCTTCCAGTCGCTTTTCTCCTCCATCTCACCGGTCATGTCGTCCTCAGGCCGTCCGTAGCCGGCGGTCCACCGCTTCCTGGACGTGAATGTCGAAGGGACCGTGCTCCGGGTTCCTCAAGTAGCCGCGATGCACCGTGCCGCAGCCGTAGCACAGAGTCGCGTCTCCGAGCGCGTAGTAGAGGGCGAGATCGATCAGCGTGGCCGCGAGGAGGCTCAGCCCCCAGGTCGGGATGCTCAGCGCCGCGGCCACGATGAACACCCACAACCCCGCCTTCTTATTGAAGTCCTTCTGCACATAGAGCCGGTCCAGCCCGCAGCGCAGGCAGCGCGACAGGAGGCGCGACCCGGGCGGCGTGGCGTCCCGTCCCAGGTCGTGCTCCCGGCCGCATCCCGGGCAGGCAACCGCCCCCCCGGGCGGACCGAAGACCTGCACGACCTCTCGCCCGCAGCCGTCGCAGAGAAACGCCGCGCTCGGAGGCCGCGCGGCGCGCGCCTCCCAGGTCACATCGGCCCCGCGCCGGCCACCGCCAGGTAACGGGCCAGGAACTCGCCGTACATCACGAAGATCACTGCGATGTAGAGGATGCCGGTCGCCGACTGGGTCGAGCGGATGCGCGCCGTCTCGTGCACCATGAAGGCGAACGCCCCCGGTCCCAGTAGCCCGAAGAACACCCTCTGCCAGAAAAAAAAGCCGCGATCGACCGCCGTCGTCCGGAGAAAGATTTCCATGCCCGCGCTCGATCGCGAGGCGGCGCCCAGCAGGCCGACGACGAACAGCACGGCGCGCCCGATCACCGCGGCAGCGAAGAAGCGGGCGAATACCACCAGGTGAGATGCCTCCAGCCGCGTCCGCACCAGATACCAGTGTCCCAGGAGCATCCCCACGATCACCGACCCCAGAAGCACCGAGGCGCACACGGCGTTGAGGCCGAAAGCCCACGCGGCCCCCGGGGCGCCCGCCGCCATGCGCCCGTCCGCCGCGGCCGCCACGAGCGCCACCGCCGCGGTCAGGACCAGCAGCCCGCGCGAGGAGCGGCCGCCGCGCAGGATCAGGAGCGCCGCGAGGTACGCCACGACCAGCGCCATGGCCAGGAGGGCCAGGATCGAACCGGCGGACCAGCCGGCCTGCGCGGACAGCCGGTACGGAGCCGCGAGGCAGAGGCACAGGAAAGCCAGGCCGGCATTCAGGATGAAGAAGAACCGCCCCAGCTCCCGGAAGGGAGCGAGCAGGAGCGCCGCCAGGATGCCTGCGGCGGCGCTGGTGAAGAAGCCGATCGCGATCGCCGCCGACACATCCGCCTCCGGAGCGCGGAAGGATAGCACAGGCGCACTCCCCTACCCGCCGATCTGCCACATCTTCCGGGGCAGCCGTTCCTTGTAGAACTGGTGCAGGTCCAGGCAGCCCCCCGCCTCCTTGCCCGCGATCGCCGTCCTGAGGGCCAGCGCGATCTCGGGGTCGGTGCGGCCGCCGCGCAGGAGGGCGGCGATGTCGGTTTCGGTGCGGGAGAACAGGCAGGTGCGGACCTTGCCGTCCGCCGTCAGCCGTATCCGATCGCAGTCGCCGCAGAACGGTTCGGTGACCGGGTTGATGAAGCCGATGTCCCCCGCGCCGCCCGCGAGACGGAACACGTTCGCCGGCGCCGACGGGCGATCGCGGCCGACGGGCACAAGCGGGCGGATCTCCTCGACGCGCCGCCTCACCTCGCTCCCGGGGACCAGCCTCTCGGTCTCGAACGGCTCGCCCCCACCGAGAGGCATCAGCTCGATGAAGCGCACCTGGTAGGGACGCCGCCACGCCCAGTCCACGAAACGGGGGATCTGGCCGTCGTTGAGGCCGCGCAGGAGGACGATGTTGATCTTGATCGGCACCGCCCCGAGCCGCTCCAGCTCCTGGAGCCCCGCCAGGACAAGGTCGAGGGAGTCCCGCCGGCTGACCTCGGCGAAACCGTCCGGCTCCAGGGAATCGATGTGCACGTTGAAGCGGCGCACCCCGGCCAGGAGGAGCGGTCGCGCGAGCTCCTTCAGGAGGAGGCCGTTGGTGGTGATCGCCAGGTCCTCGATCCCGGCGATCCCCGACACCAGGCGCGCCAGCACCGTCAGGTCCCGGCGCACCAGCGGCTCGCCGCCCGTCAGCCGGATCTCACGCACGCCGAGAGACGCGAGGATGCGCGCCACCCGCTCAATCTCCTCGAAGCTCAGGATGCGCTCCTTGCGGAACCAGGTGATAGGACCCGCCGGCATGCAGTAGAGGCAGCGCAGGTTGCAGCGATCGGTCACGGAGATGCGCAGGCTGCGCACGATCCGCCCGAAGCGATCGACGAGCGCGCCGTTGCGGTCGTCCCTGTTCAGCGTGGCCGCCATGCGCGCATTATAGCCGCATCCAGCCGGGACACGGCAGATCAGACCGGCCGGGCAGCGGGGTCCGGGGCGCCGCCATCCGGCGCAGCCGCTTCTTGCTTCTTGAAGAGGAGCCGCACGACCACCCGGCCGTGGACGAGGTGCTCGCGCACGATTTCCGCCACGTCCTGGGGACCGACACCGCTGTAGACCACCCCGTCCGGGTAGATGATGACGTTCGGGCCGTAGCTGCACAGCCCGAAGCACAGGCAAGGGGTGTCCTTGACGGAAGCCGGCAGCGCCTGGCGGACGAACTGCCGGCGAAACTCCTGCCGGATGCGCTCGGAGTGCCGTTCCCCTCCACAACGTGGTCCCGTGCAAATGAGGACGTGCTGCTTGAAGGGGAGGTTCAAACGGCCCTACTCGACTTCCAGGATCGCCTGCAGTTCCAGGCAGGCGTTCTGGGGCAGCTCGGAGATCCCCAGGCAGAGGCGGGTGTGCTTGCCGCGCTCGCCGTAGATTTTCACGAACACCTCCGAGGCCCCCTCGAGGACGTCGAAGGCGTCGAGGAAGCCGGGTGCCACGGCGACGTGACCGACGATCTGAACCACCCGCTTGATCCGATCCAGATCCTCGACGGCCTGCTTGGCGGTCGCCAGGACGCTGAGCGCCGCCAGGCGCGCCGCCTCCTTTCCCTCCTCGACCGTGACTTCGCGCCCGATCTTCCCGGGGTACTTGAGTCGGCCGTTTTCCTTGGGCAGCTTTCCCGAAATGAACAGCAGGTTGCCGGTCCTGACGCTCTGAACATAGTTCCCGAGAGGCTTGCCGACCTCCGGGAGACGGAATCCGAGCGCTTCGAGACTCTTGTCGACTTCTCCAGGCATCCGAGACCCCTCCTGCCGGCGAGTGTGACGTCGCGAGCTTCCAAGCGCCGCCGCGACGAATCGTGCTGTGCTTCATTATCGGCACAGTGAGGCGCCCTGTCCAGAAATTTCGCACTCCAATCGCTGGAACGCGGCCGGCCCGCCGCAAGGGATTCGGGCGGGCGGGAAATTTCTTTTTGACTTGGCCGCGCGCCGTGGGCTAACATCCCTCGATGCAGCAGTCCATGCCCAAGGCGGCGATGCACGCTGTCGGTGTGATCCCAGCCCGTTACCGGTCGTCTCGATTCCCCGGCAAACCTCTCGCACTCATCGGCGGCAAGGCCCTGGTCCTGCGGGTCCTCGAGCGGGCACGGGCGGCGAGCCGGATCGCCCGATTGCTGGTCGCCACGGACGACGAGCGCATCGCCGCGGCGGTCGAGGCGTCCGGCGGCGAGGTGGTGATGACCTCGGAGACGCACGCCTCCGGAACCGATCGCCTGGCGGAGGTGGCGCGTTCCCTGCCCGCGGACCTGTTCGTGAACATCCAGGGCGACGAGCCGCTGGTCGATCCGCGGGACATCGACAGTCTGGTCGAGTGCCTGGACGCGGACCCCGCGTCCGAGATGGCGACCCTGTGCGAGCCCCTCCCCGACGCCGGCGCGGCGCGCGACCCGAACGTCGTGAAGGTGGTGTGCGACGCCTCCGGCCGGGCGCTGTACTTTTCGAGGAGCCCCATCCCCTACGTGCAGGAGACGCGGGAGGACGTAGGCGGGGCCGGGAAGGGCCGGCCGTGGCTGCGCCACGTCGGCCTGTACGCCTATCGGCGGGGGTTCCTCCTGGAATTCGCCTCCTGGAGCCCGGGCGCCCTGGAGACGCTGGAGGGACTCGAACAGCTCCGCGCCATCGAGCGCGGCCGGAGGATACGCGTGTTGAAGGCGCGGGGGCGCTACCACGGGGTCGACACTCCGGAGGACGTGCTCGCCGTGGAGCGGGTGCTTCGCGCATCCTCATGAGGAGATGAGCATGCCGACCAAGTACATCTTCATCACGGGAGGCGTGGTGTCGTCCCTGGGCAAGGGGCTGGCCGCCGCGTCGATCGGGCGGCTCATGGAGGCGCGGGGATTCAGCGTCACGCTGCAGAAGCTGGACCCTTACCTCAACGTCGATCCCGGCACGATGAGCCCGTACCAGCACGGCGAGGTCTACGTCACCGAGGACGGCGTCGAAACCGACCTCGATCTCGGCCACTACGAGCGTTTCACGTCGACGCTCTGCTCGCGGGACCACAATTTCACCAGCGGCCGGATCTACGAGCAGGTGATCGCCCGGGAGCGGCGCGGCGACTACCTGGGCGGCACCGTGCAGGTCATTCCACACGTCACGGACGAGATCAAGCAGTCGATCCGCAAGATCTCGAAGGGGATCGACATCCAGATCGTGGAGATCGGAGGGACGGTGGGCGACATCGAGTCGCTGCCGTTCCTGGAGGCCATCCGCCAGTTCCGGCTGGAGGTGGGGCGCAGCGACGCCGTGTTCGTGCACCTCACGCTGGTGCCGTACATCGGCCCGGCCGGCGAGCTGAAGACCAAGCCGACCCAGCACTCGGTGCGCGACCTGCGGGCCATCGGCATCCAGCCCGACGTCCTGATGTGCCGGACGGATCGCTTCATCCCCAAGGAGATCAAGAAGAAGATCGCCCTGTTCTGCAACGTGCCCGAGGACGCGGTGATCACCGCCAAGGACGTCGAGACGATCTACGAGGTCCCGCTGGTGCTGGCGAAGGAGGGGCTGGACGCCATCCTGCTGAAGCTGCTCGATCTCCCCTACCGGGACAAAAACATGGACGACTGGGTGAAGATGGTGGAGCGCGCCAGGAACCCGAAGGGCGGAGAGGTGGCGATCGGCATCGTCGGCAAGTACGTGACCTACGAGGATTCCTACAAGAGCCTCAACGAAGCCCTCACCCACGGCGGGATCGCCAACGACGTGCGGGTGAAGCTGCGCTGGATCGAGGCCGACAACCTCGTCGACGGCCAGCTCGAAGAGGCGATTGCGCCCTGCCACGGCATCCTGGTGCCCGGCGGGTTCGGGCTGCGCGGCGTGGCCGGCATGCTGGAGGCAATCCGGCATGCGCGCGAGGGGCGCATCCCGTTCTTCGGCATCTGCCTGGGGCTGCAGTGCGCCGTCATCGAGTTCGCCCGGAACATGTGCGGGCTGAAGGACGCCGATTCCTCCGAGTTCAACCTCTCGACCCCCTATCCGGTGATCTACAAGCTGCGCGAGCTGGAGGGGGTGGAGCGCATGGGAGGCAATATGCGGCTGGGCCGCTGGCCCTGCATCCTGCTGCCGGGATCGCAGGCCCATCAGGCGTACGGCCAGGCTGAAATCAGCGAGCGGCACCGCCACCGCTACGAGGTCAACCGGGACTATCTGGAGGCCATGACCAGGAAGGGAATGCGGGTCAGCGGCGAGACCCCCGATCACCGCTTCGTGGAAATCGTGGAGCTGCCGGATCACCCCTACTTCCTCTCCTGCCAGTTCCATCCCGAATTCAAGTCGAAGCCGATGCTCCCGCATCCGCTTTTCAGGAGTTTCATCGGTGCCTGCAAACAGTTCCGGCAGACCCAGCGCTGACCCGGGACCGTCACGGTCGCGGCGCGTGGAGATCGCCGGCGGCCTCGCCATAGGCGGCGGCGCGCCCCTGGTTTTCATCGCCGGCCCCTGCGTCATCGAGAGCGAGCGGCACGTCCTGATGATGGCCCGTGCCCTCAGGAAGGCCGCCGACGACGCCGGCGTCCCCTTCGTCTTCAAGTCCTCCTTCGACAAGGCGAACCGCACCTCGGCCGATTCGTTCCGCGGGCCGGGTCTCCTGGAGGGGTTGCGCATCTTGAAGACCGTCAAGTCCGAGGTGGGCGTCCCCGTGCTCTCCGACATCCACGAGCCATCCCAGGCCGGGCCGGCGGCCGAGGTCCTCGACGTCCTGCAGATCCCGGCGTTCCTGTGCCGCCAGACCGACCTTCTGCTCGCCGCCGGCCGCACGGGCCGGCCGGTCAACATCAAGAAGGGGCAATTCCTGTCCCCGGGAGAGATCCGGAACGCCGTCGAGAAGGTGCGGTCCGCGGGGAACGAGCGCGTCCTGGTCACCGAGAGAGGCGCCTCGTTCGGCTACCAGAACCTGGTCGTCGATTTCCGATCGCTCGTGGTGATGAAGGAGACCGGCTGCCCCGTCGTCATGGACGCCACGCACTCCGTCCAGCACCCGGGCGGCCTGGGGGACCGGAGCGGCGGGGACGCCCGGTTCATTCCCTTCCTGGCCCGCGCCGCTGCGGCCGTCGGCATCGATGCCCTGTTCTGCGAGGTGCACGACGACCCCCGGGCGGCGAAGAGCGACGGCCCCAACTCCCTGCCTCTCGGCGCAGTCGGGGAGCTCCTGCGCCAGGTGATCGCGATCGACGCCGTCGTGCGGAGCGTCTGATGCCCCGTGAGATCGCCCGCACGGTGCTCGAACTGGAGGCGCGCGCCATCCTGAACCTGCTCCCGCGCCTGGGAGAGGCCTTCGACCGCGCGGTCGAGGCCCTGCACGTCTGCAGGGGCCGGGTGGTGGTGACGGGCATGGGCAAGTCGGGCCTCATCGGGACCAAGATCGCCGCGACCTTCAGCAGCACGGGGACCCCGTCGCTTTTCCTGCACCCGGCCGAGGCCGTGCACGGCGACATCGGCATGGTGGTCCCGGGGGACGTCGTCCTGGCCATTTCCCACAGCGGCGAGACCGAGGAGCTCCTGCGTCTCCTCGAGCTGATCCGGCGGCTGGACGTGGCGTTGATCTCGATGACGGGCGACCCTGCATCCACGCTGGCCCGCCACTCGCGCATCGTCCTCGACGTCAAGATCGACCAGGAAGCCTCGCCGCTCGGCCTGGTGCCGACCGCCAGCACCACCGCCGCCCTGGCGATGGGGGATGCCCTGGCCATGGCGCTCCTGGAAAGGCGCGGCCTCACCCTCGACGAATTTGCCCGCTACCACCCCGGCGGGCGGATCGGCAGGAAGGTCGTGACCGTCGCGCACCTGATGCACAAGGGCGGCGACACTCCCCTGGTCAGGGCGGGATCGCCGATGCGCGACGCCATCCGGACCATGAGCGACAAGAGGCTCGGGATGACCTGCGTGGTGCGCGACGACGGGATTCTGGCCGGCGTGATCACGGACGGCGACCTGCGGCGCCACCTCGCGCAGGGGGACAACCTCCTGGCATGGACCGTGGACAAGGTGATGACGAAGAACCCGGTCACCATCGGAAGACAGGACCTGGCCGCCGCGGCCCTTGGCGTCCTGGAGGCCCGGAAGATAACCTCCCTCGTCGTGGTGGACGGCGAGAACCGCGTCGAGGGGGTCCTGCACATCCACGACCTCTGGCGCACCCAGCTGTTTTGAGCGACCCCGGAGGACATCCATGAAGCGCCGACTGCCTCTCGGCCCGCGGGCGCGACGGATCGCACTCATCCTGATGGACGTCGACGGCGTCCTCACCGACGGCGGCATTTCATTCATCGAGGGAACCTCGGAGTGCAAGACCTACGACGTCAAGGACGGCGTCGGCCTGTGGATCGCGCGCCGCGCAGGCCTCCGCACCGGGGTCATCTCGGGCAGAGGAGGCGCCGCGGTGGTGCGGCGCGCCGAGGAGCTGCGCCTGGATGAAATCCACCTCAAGGTCCGCGACAAGCTGCGGGCCTACCAGCGCATCTTGAAGAGGCAGAAGGTCTCGGACGAACAGGTCTGCTACCTGGGGGACGATCTCACCGACCTGCCGGTCCTGGGCCGCGCCGGCATGCCGGTGGCGGTCGCGGACGCCCACCCCGAGGTGATCCGGCGGGCTCCGTTCGTCACGCGGGCGCGGGGGGGCCGCGGCGCGGTGCGCGAGGTGGTCGACGCGATTCTCAAGGCGCAGGGAAGGTGGCCGGAGGTCCTCGGCTGGTTCGTTTCCTGGCCACGGGGCGGCGGGAAGCGCCCGCGGCGTGGCGCAGACGCGGGGGCGCAGCGATGAACATCCTCGTCTACCTGATCGTCTTCTTCTTTTTCATCGTGCTGTTCGTGGTCGGCGTCTACAACGGCGCCGACGTCACTGTCAACCTGGTGTTCTGGCAGGTCGGGCCGGTGCCGATGGGAGCCGTGGCCGCGGCGGCGGCCATCTTCGGGGTGGCGTTCGCCTGCGCCATCGGAGTCATCGACGGCATCAAGATCCGCATCACCAACCGCCAGCTTCGCAAGCAGATGCGGCGTCTCGAGGAGGAGGCGGACGCCCTGCGCCTGCGGCTGGCCCGGCACGAGGGGCCCGGCGGCGGACGGAGCGCGGCCGGGGGCGCGGCTTCCGCGATCGAAACCCGGGCCTGAGCTGTCCCGTCAGAAGGCAAAAAAACCCGGCCGCCGGGCCGGGTCACTTCGGGAACGGCAGGAAACCCCCTTCATCTCCTCTTGATGAATCCGTCCTTGCCGCCCCCAAGATCACCACCGGGCGGGCTCGACGGGGGCACGTTCAGAGGCGGGATCGGATTGTCCATGAGGCTGGCGGCGCTGTCGATCAGGAAGGCAGCCTCGAATCTCTTCGTCACCATGCCGGTGGGTGTGCGATAGGTAATGACCGCCGTCGTCCCGTCCATGGCGATCGCCGGGGCCCGGCTGTCGACCCCCTCGTCGCTCACCACGAGCGGCGGAGTCCACACCCCGCTCAACAGCGTGCTGAAGTAGACCATGGCCGTCTGCTCGGCGCGCCACCACACGAGGTACGGCGTGCCGAAGCCGTCGAAAGCCAGGGCCGGACCGAGGTCGTTCCAGACCAAGGGCGTCCCGGGGGCGATCGGCCCCGGATCGGTCCACCTCCTGGCGCCGGCGTCCCACGTCGAGAAGACGAGCTGCTTGAGGTTGCCGAAGTTCTTCGGCCACACCACCCACGGGTACCCGGTTTCCGGAGACACCCGGATCACCGGCGGCAGATCACCCAGGTTGTCGCCCAGCGGATTCAGCACCACCTGCTGAGGCAGGCGCGGGCGCACCTGTGCCCAGACGATGCGGTTTCGACCCTTCCCGGCGGTCAGGTAGTGGAAGCGCTTGTAATTCCCGCGACCATCGAGCTGCACGCTCACCTCGGCTCGCGAGATCGACGGCAGGAACACCAGGGCGGCAGTGAAGGCCAGACAACGGATGACGAGCGGCCTGTTCATGACATCACCTGCTCTTTCCCTGTTCGATGAACTGATCGAACTTTTCAACCTCGAGGAAGTGCCGATCGAGCTGCGACCGCAGGAACTTCAGGCGGCCGAAGTACACTTTCTCCTGCACCTGGTTCCCGGAGAGCCTGGCCATCTCCCACAGATGGTAGGCGGTCTGGAACAGGATGTCCACGAACCTCTCCTCTCCGCCGTGGGCCATCAGCTCGGCTTCCTCGAAGAAGTCGCGCGCCTTGGCCAGTTCCTGCTTCGCCAGGTGAATCTGTCCCAGGTAGAGCAGGGCGTACGTGGAGCACCGGCGGTACCCTTCCTTGCCGGAGACCTGCAACGCCTCCCGCAGTTCGCGGACGCCCCGGTCCACCTTGCCGAGCATGGCCTGGCAGAAGCCGATGTTGATCCGGATGAGGGTCAAATCGTACCGGCTGGCCTTGTCTTCCAGGAGGGTGCGCGCCCCGCGGAAGCTGTCCAGGGCCTGCGCGTGCTCGCCATCGAGGAAGTGCAGGCGCCCGATGCGATGCAGCGCGTACCCCTCGTACTCGACGTTGGCCGCCTCCCGCGCGAGGGCGAGGGCCTTCTCGGATTCGAGGAGGGCCAGGTAGCGGTCCCCCTTGTCCTCGTGCGCGTCGGCCAGGGCTCCCAGAACCGCGACCTCCGTCGTGGGAGAGATGTCCCGGTGGCGCCTCAGGATGAGCCGCAGCTCGGTCTCCGCCAGGCTGATTTTTCCCATGCGCAAGAGCGTCCTGGCCAGATTGAAGCGGGCCCTCGCCAGCGTCTCCGGGTCGACGCTCCCCTCGGCCCCGTCCTCCAGCCTCGCCAAGGCCGTTTCGTAGATGGCGTAGGCGCGCGCGTAGTTGCCCTGGTCCCACTCCCGGCCCGCCTCCGCCTTGATGTCCTCGTAGGTGGCGGGCTCGGCGGGCTCGTACGCCTCGACCCGTTCGAGATCCAGGACATCCGAGAAGTTCTGAATGGGCACATTGAAGATGTTGGCGAGCAGGCACAGCTTGTCGAAGGAGGGGTAGCACTTGCCGCGCTCGTAGCGCGACAGCTGGGAGTTGTCGATCTCGCCGCCGCCCGTCTTCGCCTTGTCCTCGACCCTGCGCAGAGAAAGCCCGTACCCTACCCTCAGCCGGCGGAGGTAGTTCCCCAGCCGGGTACTCCCTCGCAGCTCCTGTTCCATCTCCTCTCCCTGCGTCTGCGCTGCGCGCCCCCGGGGGGCGGTGTGGATGCGACTACCTTCCCGAATGCCGCGGCGCATCGTGAGGCCCGAAAGGTACGGGGAAGCGCCGACTGCTGCAATGGTGGCTTGACATAAAAGATCTGTCAAGAAACATTTGTAATTCCTTTGCGGACCGTTTGCAGCAGCCGATAACCCCTTCCTTTGCACCACATGGCGTCATTGTACCACGCGGCAGCGCCAGGGAACTGCTGCTTGACAATACTCGTTCAGGTCCCTACGCTTCCCCGGTTTACAGGGGCATGATGTCCACACCGAGTCCCACCCGCGAAGGGGTCCTTTCCACCACGACCTTTCCGGGCCTGATTTACTCCATTCTGAGCCGGAAAGAGACCGGAGTCCTCACCCTGACCGGGGACACGATCGAAAAATCCGTCTTCATCCAGGCGGGCCGGCCCGTCTTCGCCACCTCCAACGATCGAGACGACCGGCTGGGCCAGATCTTCTTCAAGGCGGGGCTCGTCTCCCTGGAAGGGCTGGTCCACGCCGTGGAGCGGGCCGCGCAGGAGACCAAGCGGCTGGGCACCGTGTTCGTGGAGATGGGCCTCATCCAGCCGCACGATCTGGTGGAGGGGGTCCGGAACCAGGTCCGGAACATCGTCTGCAGCCTGTTCGTCTGGACGCGCGGCCGCTATCGCTATCGCCCGGGTCCGCTGCCCTCCGATGAGGTCATCACTCTGAAACTGAGCCCGGGGAACACCGTCCTCGAAGGGATCCGGCGGATCGAGAGCTGGGAGCGGATCTGGGAGGCTGTCGGCGGCCTGGACGTCAGGTACCAGACAGTCCCCGGCCTCGAGGGCATGAGCCGGGATCTCACCCTGTCGCTGGAGGAGTGGACTCTGCTCTCCTACTGCGAAAGGCCGGCGCCCCTGCGCGATCTCTGCCGGTCCTCGACCTTGAAGGACTTCGAGATCTGCCGGCTCCTGTGGGCCCTGATGACGCTCGGCATGGTGGTGCGGAGTTCAACCGGGACCTGAGCCCGCCTTGCCCGCTCCGCCTAACGCCCCCAGCAACTCCTGGGTGGTCAGGGTTGCCGCCCCGATCTTCCCCACGACGACCCCCGCGGCGTGATTGGCAAGCAGGGCCGATTCCAGCATCGTGGAACCCGCAGCCAGGGCGAGGGCCAGGGTCGCAACCACCGTATCGCCCGCGCCGGTCACGTCGAAGACCTCGCGGGCGCTGGCAGGGATGGAGATGGAAACGCCGTCCTTCTCCAGGAGCAGCATGCCCCGCTCGCCCCTTGTGATGAGAAGGAAGGGACATCCCAGGAGCTCCAGGAGCCGCCGGCCGAGCGCCTCGAACTCTTCATCGGTGCGCGCCACCGTCCCGGCGGCCGCCATGGCCTCCCGCGCATTCGGGGTGACGACGGTCGAGGGGCGGTAGTGACGAAACAGCCGCACTTTCGGATCCACAATGATCGGCAGGCGATGCCGGGCCGCTTCGGGAAGCAGGGACGCCAGGAGCCCGGGAGAAATTGCGCCCTTGTCGTAGTCCGACACCACGACCCCCTGGACGCCTTCCAGCAGCCCCAGCGCGCGCTCCTGCAGGAGACGGGCCACACCGGCTTCCGGCGGCGCTTCCACCTCCCGGTCCACGCGCACCACCTGCTGGCCATGCGCGATGACGCGCGTCTTCACGGTGGTGGGCCGTTCGGGGGCCACGACGATGCCTTCGGTGGAAAGGCCGGACTCGCGACAGAACTTTTCCAGCAGATCTCCGAATCGATCGTCGCCACGCACCCCGGCGGGAATTGCCCGCGCTCCCAGCGCCACCAGGTTGTTGACGACGTTGCCAGCTCCGCCCAGGCGGAAGCTCTCGCGCTCCAGGCGGACGACCGGCACCGGGGCCTCGGGAGAGATGCGCGTCACGCCGCCCCACAGGTACTGGTCGATCATCAGGTCGCCGACGACCAGGAGAGTAGCCTGGCTGAACCGGGAAGCGATCGTCGCGGCGCGGGCGGCCTCCAGGAGCGGACCGCGGGCCGGCGGGACGTTCAGGGACGGTCCTCGGGAGGGATGGTCGCCTCTTCCACCAGCATGATCGGGATGTCGTCGACGATCGGATATCGCCGGCGGCAGGAACGGCAGACCAGCCCGGTGCCGTCCGGGGTCAGCTTGACCTCGGTCTTGCACAGGGGGCAGGCAAGGATTTCAAGAAGTCGAGGATCGACGGCCATCACCTTCCTGTTTGCGTCGGCGATTTATAGCCCCGGGCGATAGATTTGTCAAACCGGCGGGCCGCCGTCCGGAGCGTTGTAAGATTCGGGCTACATGGAGCGCCGGGCCCATCCCCTCGACGACCGCGATCGCGTCCTGCTCATCCGACTGGGAGCGGTGGGCGACGTTTTGCGGACCCTCCCGGCCCTGCACCTGATCCGCGAGACCTTCCCCTCCGTTCACCTGGCCTGGATCGTCGAAGACCTGGCGCGCGACCTTCTGGACGGCCACCCGGAGATCGACGAGGTCCTGCGCTTCCCCCGGCGTGAGATCGGCGCGGCGGCGGGGAACCCGCTCAGGATGGCGGCCAGCCTGGCGGCGCTCCGGCGCCAGCTGCGCGCCCGCCGCTTCACCGTGGCGCTCGATTTCCAGGGCAGCTTCAAGAGCGCGTTTCTGGCCCTGCTTTCGGGTGCCCCGCGGCGCGTCGGGTTCGGGCCGGGTCACTGCAGGGAGTTCAGCTTTGTCTTGACCAGCGAATGGGTGCGGCCGGTCGACCCCCGCCTGAACCGGGTGGAGAGAAACTGCCTTCTTGCCGAAGCGCTGGGCGCAGCCGGTGACGAGATCGAGGTGATCCTGCCGGAGCGGCCGGAGGAGGAGCACGAGGCGGAAGCCCTGCTTCACACCGTCAACCCGGGGGGATCGCCGGTGGTCGTCCTTTCCCCGGGAACCAGCCGCCGGCAGCGCCGGAAGCGGTGGCCCCCGGAGAGCTTCGGGCGCCTGGCCTCCCTGCTCGCCGCCTCCATCGGCGCCCTGCCGCTCGTCGTCTTCGGTCCGGGGGAGGAGGCGCTGGCCCGCTCCATCGTGTTCGCATCCGGGAAGCGGGCCGCCCTGTCGCCGCCGACTTCCCTGCGGCTCCTGGCCTCGCTCCTGCGGCGCGCGGCCCTTTTCGTGGGCGCCGACACCGGCCCGATGCACCTGGCGTGGGGTGTCGGATGCCCGGTGCTCGCATTGTTCGGGCCGACCGACCCGCGGCTCAATGCGCCCCTCGGCCCGGGGCATGTCATCCTGAAGGCCGGCGGCTCCATGGCCGACATCACTCCCGAGCGGGCCTTCGAGGCGGCGCGCGGCCTCGTGCCCCGCCGGCCGGCGACGGCCAGGTCCGCATCGCCGCGGCTGTCGCGCGCGGCCCTCTTTCCGCGCGCCGCTGGTGCAGGACCATGACGCC
>JACOUZ010000218.1 GCA_016177515.1 Acidobacteriota bacterium | reverse complement strand
TCGTCAGTCCACCCACCTGAACGGCCATACCGGTGCCGGGTGCCAGGTCCGTCACCTCCGCAACTCTGTGGAAAGTGGCCATCGCAATCCCCTCCTTCGGGTGATGCTATGACGACGTTTCCGACGCCGTCAATCACAGTCGCGTGAGAAGGGATCTGCCGCCGAGCCCGGGGGTTGTTATCGGGAGTCGTTCGCTCGCGAGGACCGCCTCTCCTGGATGGCGCGGACGAGGAGGTAGGCACCGAAGATCATCGGAGCGGCCGGCCACCACTCGTCGACCCAGTCCAGGGAGACCCCGAAGCGCGTGTGGAGGAGCAGGATGAAGCCGACGGCGATGAGGGTGGCGCCCCCGGAGCATAGGCGAAACAAGCTGCAGACTATGTCTGCATCCTACGCCCGATAAGGTCTTTTCTGTCAACCTCGGGTTCGACATTGGGTGGGGCTGGGTGGGGCAACCGGGCGGGGGACCGGGTTGCGGTTGGATTCAAGCTGTGCTGGCGGGCGAGTGGCGGACGGCGAGAGGGCGCAAGGCGGCGGAATGTAGGACTCCAGCATCGCAACCTCCTTGGGACTGACGATATCCCCATGCAGGTTGCCCGGCTGGAAGGAAGTATTATGCGAAGTCGATCGCACCCCTCACCAACCCCAACGCCTTGTGAGCCCTCGATGTCGCCCGGGGCGCCGCCTCCGTACTCAGCATATTCCAGCACTTCGCATATCCTCGCCCCTTGCAGGAGAAGGCGACGATCCGATCACGACCGCAGGCGTCGCAGTGAACACGGAGAAAACCGTGCGCGAGGATCCCGCACTCGTGGAAGCCATAGAGAACGGTCTCTTCCGGGCGATGGCGCTCGTAGTCGGGCGCGACCGAATCGTGGCCAGCCCCCGGGGGAAGGCGCTCCATGGGCCGCGAGTCGTGCGAGCTGAATGCCCGCGCGTGGAAGGTGTCAGGCGATCCTTGTCCGCAGCGAGGCGGGAGGACGCAAGTTCTGACCTGTGGCGGGTTACGCGCCCCGGGCGTTCCGGGGCGAGGCGAGCAACCGGCAACCCTTCGGTGTCACAAATCGTGACTCCGTGAACGGTCACCGCGAGCGGGCGGACACCTTGATCTGGACACAGGGTCAGCCAAGCGCAAGGTGATAGGGTGGCGCCGGTCAAATGACACTCCCTGATCCCAGGCATCCACTCCGGAACACCGGGGCCGGGCGCGTCGACACCCCTGGAACCCCTCGAGGTCCTTCAGGAGACGGTGCGGTCGCTGCTGAGATTGCGTGGTCAAAAGAACTCCTCAGCCATACTGGCCCCGCGCCGCGTGTGCACGCGAGGCCGATCGCGTGCCCAGGATCCCGGAATGTGATACATGATGGGCTGAACCGGCGTCCACTCGGAGGGTCCGACACCATGCCCGAAGTCGATCACGGCAAGGAAGCGAAGGAGTTTCATCTCGATGTCCCGGCCCGGAACCGGCCCTTCTTCCTGAAGGGGTCGGGAGCGCTCGACTGGGGAACGCAGAACCGCCTGTCGCGCATCTTCGACCCGGCCACGGGCCGGACCGTCATGCTGGCGATCGACCACGGCTACTTCCAGGGCCCGACGACCGGGCTGGAGCGGGTGGACGTCAACATCGTGCCGTTGCTGCCGCACTGCGACGCGCTCATGGTGACCCGAGGCGTGCTGCGCACCATGATCCCGCCCACGTTCGCCCGGGGGATCGTCCTGCGGGCCAGCGGCGGCCCGACCGTGCTGCGCGAGCTGTCGGACGAGGAGATCGCGGTGGACCCCGACGAGATGTGCCGCCTGGGGGTCGCGGCGCTCGCCGTGCAGGTGTTTGTCGGCGGGCCGTTCGAGACAAAATCGGTGCACAACCTGACCCGCCTCGTCGATATCGGCAACCGCCTCGGCATTCCGGTCTTCGCCGTCACCGCCGTGGGCAAGGACATGGCGCGCGATGCGAAGTATTTCCGGCTCGCCTGCCGGGTGTGCGCCGAGCTGGGCGCCCACTTCGTGAAGACCTATTACATCCCGGAGGGGTTCGAGACCGTGACCGCCTCCTGTCCCGTGCCGATCGTCATGGCGGGGGGCAAGAAGCTGCCGGAGCTCGAGGCCCTGACGATGGCCCACAAGGCCATCGCCGAAGGGGCGTCGGGTGTGGACATGGGACGGAACATCTTCCAGTCGGAGGTGCCCGCGGCGATGCTGCAGGCCGTGCGCAAGGTCGTGCACGAGACGATGAAGCCGCGCGACGCCTTCGATCTGTATAAGAGCCTCAGAGGTTGACATGTACGCCATCGCGATGGTCCGCTATCGAAGGCCGCTGGAGGAGGTCCTGGTCCACATCGAGGCGCACCGCGCCTACCTGCGCGATCTGAAGGCGAAAGGGGTCCTGCTTGCCTCGGGCGCCCTCGAACCGCGCTCGGGCGGCGCGCTCGTCCTGCGGGTGCCGGATGCCGAGGTCAACAGGAGCCTCGACCGGATCCGCGACGACGACCCGTTCACCCGCGCCGGCGTCGCCCAGTACGAGATCTGGGCCTGGAACCCCTCCATCGGCAGGGACGATCTGGACCGGATCTAGCCGCCCGGCATCATCCATCCCGGACGGGGCCGGCGCCCGGTGCGCCGCCTGTCTTCAGGGGGGAGGAGGCATGGCATCCACGCGTGTGAATCGAGCGGCCTCATCGCTGTCCGTCCTGGCGGCCGCCGGCCTCCTGGCGCTGTCCGCACCCGCGCAGGGCGCTGTGGCCGCGGCACCGCGCCCGGGCGCGCCCTCCGGCGAGGCGGCGAGCGTCGGCAGGTCCGCAGCGGACGCGAAGAAGACCCTGCAGGCGAAATACGGCGCCGCCGAGACGGCGCGCATCGCGCGCGGCATCGACCAGGTCGTCCGTCACTGGCGGCCGCAGGACGGCGACGCGGCGTCCCTCAAGGAGTTCGTCGAGGCCGAGTTCGTCCCGCAGGGGCCGGCCCTCGACGCGGCGTTCGCGACGTTCGAGGTCGCGCTGGAGAGGATCGGCGGTTACTTCAACGCGCTGCAGCGGGACCTGAAGCGCGGTCTCGACCTCGACCTCGCCCCGATGACGCCGCTCGACGAGCGGCTGCCGCTGTTCGATCCGACGGCGCACCTCAGCGACGACATGTTCTCCAGCAAGCTGGCCTTCGTGGCGCTGCTCAATTTCCCCATCACGAGTCTCCAGGAGAAGCTGGCCCAGGGGATGGGCTGGTCGCGCCGGCAGTGGGCGGAAACCCGGCTGGCGGGGCGGTTCAACTCGCGGGTGCCGGCCGAGGTCGGCCAGGCGATCACCGCCGCCGAGGCGGACGCCGAGGCGTACATGAACGCCTACAACATCTATATGCACCACCTGATCACCGCCGACGGGCGGCGGCCGTTCCCGGCCAGGATGCGGCTGATCACCCACTGGAACCTGCGCGACGAGCTGAAGGCGCGCTACGCCGAATCCGACGGGCTGGAGGCGCAGCGGCTGATCGCCTTGGTGATGGATCGGATCGTCACCGAGGAGATCCCGCGCGCGGTGATCAACAACCCGCTCCTGGACTGGAACCCGGTGACCAACACCGTGACCGTCTCGAAGGTCAAGGAGGCCGATCCGCCGGCGGGCGCCATCGCCGAGCCGCGCAACGAGCGCAACACGGATCGCCGGTACGCCGCCTGGCTCGGCATCTTCCGGGCGGTCAGACGGGCCGACCCCTTCCAGCCCGACAGCCCGACGTTCATCGATCGCAGCTTCAACCTAGAGCGCGAGATCCCCGAGCCCGAGGTGAAGGCGCTGCTCGAGTCGGTCGTTGCCTCGCCGCTCGGCGAGCGCGCCGGGCGTCTGATCGAACGGCGCCTCGGCCGCCGGCTGGAGCCGTTCGACATCTGGTACGCCGGCTTCAAGCCGCGCAGCAGGTACACCGAGGCCGAGCTGGACGCGATCACCAAGGCGCGCTACCCGACGGTGCAGGCCTACGCCGACGACATCCCGCGGCTGCTGCGCGACCTCGGTTTCTCGAGGCAGCAGGCGCGCTTCGTGGCGGAGCGCATCGTCGTCGAGCCGTCGCGCGGCCCGGGCCACGCCCTCGGAGCGCAGATGCGCGACGACAAGGCGCACCTGCGCACGCGGGTCGGCGCCGACGGCATGGACTACAAGGGGTACAGCATCGCGGTGCACGAGATGGGGCACAACGTCGAGCAGGTGTTCTCGATGACCGGCATCGACCGGACGCTCCTCCAGGGTGTGCCGAACAACGCCTTCACCGAGGCGCTGGCGTTCGTGTTCCAGGCGCGCGACCTCGAGCTGCTCGGCCTGCAGGGGCCGGGCGCCGAAGCGGAGCAGCTGCGCGCCCTGGAGGAGTTCTGGGCGACGCGGGAGATCGCCGGCGTCGGGCTCGTCGACATCGCCGCCTGGCGCTGGCTCTACGCGCACCCGGACGCGACGCCGGCCCGTTTCCGCGACGCCGTCGTCGGCATCGCCCGGGACGTCTGGAACAAGTACTACGCGCCAATCTTCGGCGTGCGCGACGTACCTCTGCTCGGCATCTACTCGCACATCGTCGAGTTTCCGCTGTACGTCTGCGACTACCCGCTGGGCCACCTGATCGCCTTCCAGGTGGACGCGCACTTCCGCGAGACGGGGAATCTCGGGGGGAAATTCGAGCGGATCGCCAAGCTCGGGTCGATCACGCCGGACGCCTGGATGCGCCAGGCTGTCGGCGGGCCGCTGTCGTCGGGACCGCTGCTGGAGGCGGCGGGCGCAGCGCTCGACGCGACGGAGCAGACGCCTCCGGCGCGCGCCTCTCGGCGCCCCGCGGCGCCGTCCGGCCCGGTCCACGCAGGCGCTCGACGGCGGACTTGAGGATCCCGGCAAGCCCCCCGCCGGCTCGTGACGCTTGGCCCTTCCTGATTGCGTGCTCGAGCACCTTGAGAGCAGGCGTGCTCAGCATCCCCCGGTCCGCCGCCCCCCTCGACCACGAAGCCGTGGATGCCGTGCCGCTCCGGCTTCACTCCGGTCGCGACCGCCGAGCCCCGCACCACCCGTGGATGATAGCGGGGCTCCTCTACGGACAGGCTCGTCCCGGGATGGAGGTTCCGTCCGAGCGGGTCCCGAGCGCGCTCTGGCCGTCAGGACAGCCGTTCTCCGCCCGCACGAGGTAGTAGAAGGCGCGCCCCGTCACCGGCTGCCCCGGATCCGGCGTCGAAGTCTCCGGGATGTCGGCCGCGACGCACTCCGCGATCCCCAGGAAATCGCGCGGGTCCCCGGACCGCACGACGTCGTAAAGCACGATGGTGGCGCCGGTCGTCGCGGGCTCGCTCCAGGCGAGGATTGTCTCGTCCGGAAGAAGGAGACCGCTCACCTCGGAGGGCGGACTCCATGAGCCTGGATCCGCGTCGCTGCAGTCGGAGCCGGTCGTGACGTAACCCGATGGCGCGACGCAGGCGGGAAGGGACACGGAGCTGTCGCCGACACCGTCGCCGTCGGCATCCTGGTAGTAGGTGGCCGTGACGCCCGCGCAATCGCAGTACCGTCCGCCCGAGCCGAGATACGTGAAACGATCGGCGCCGCTCCAGACCAGCATCTGGCCCGCGGTCCACACCCCGGAGTGCCTCGACCTTCCCAGGGGAGCGCCCACGTCTGTGGTGGGATCCCAGGTGTCGTTCCCGGGGTCGTACCGTCCACCCGAGTTGTGATAGATCGGCCCGTCCGCGGCACCTCCCCAGATCACCATGCGGCTCCCGGTCCAGACGGCGCTGTGACCCCAGCGGCGCCGCGGGGCGTCCACCCCGGATGTCGCCGACCAGGTGTCCGCGGCAGGATCGTAGCGCCCGCCCGTGTCCAGGTAGGTGTTGCTCACGAACCCTCCCCAGACGATCATCAGCCTGCCGGTCCACACCGCCGTGGCCCCTTCGCGTCCCGCCGGCGCGCCGGTCAGTGTCGTCGCCTTCCAGGTGTCGCCGATCGGGTCGTACTGGCCGCCCGAACTCGGCACGAACGAAACGCGTCCTCCCCAGACGATCATCCTGCCGCCGGTCCAGACGGCCACGTGATCCAGCCGGGCGGAGGGCGCCGCGACGAGGGACGTCGGTGTCCAGGTGTCGGTCATCGGATCGTAGCGGCCGCCGGTGTTCGTCGCACCGGCCGTTGGCGTGCCCCCACCCCAGACGATCATCCGCTTGCCGGTCCAGACCGCGCGGTGCCTGGTGCGGGCCTCGGGCGCGCCGGTCAGGGACGTCGGTGTCCAGATGTCGGTCAGCGGGTCATAGCGGCCGCCGCTGTTCAGGAAGGTCGAGCCGTACCCGCCCCACACGATCATCCGGTCACCGGTCCATACGGCGGTCTGATCTTGACGGGGGGATGGAGCGCCGGTCGCGCCGGTCGGCGTCCACTGATCCAGAGCCGGGTCGTAAACCCCGCCCGTATCGATCGGGTTCGGCACGTTGACGGCGTTCGGAGCGACGCCGCCCCAGACGATCATCCTGCTGCCTGTCCAGACAGCGGGGTGTCCCGCCCGCGGTGGTGGGGCGCTGCCGAGGGAGGTCGGAGTCCAGGTATCGCTGACCGGATCGTAGCGGCCGCCGGTGTTCTGCGAGACTTCTCCCGTCCGTCCGCCCCAGACCACCATCCGGGTGCCGGTCCAGACCGCCGCGTGACCCTCGCGTCTCAGCGGGGTGCTGGTCGTGGACATCGGGGTCCAGGTGTCGGTCGTCTGATCGTATCTCCCCCCCGTGTTGATGCTCCCCCCGCCCAGCGGCCCGCCGCCCCAGACGATCAGGAGACTGCCGGTCCAGACCGCCGTGCTCTTGACCGGGCCGGCGGGATCGTTCACCGCCGACATACCGGTCCAGGTGTCGCGCCTCGGATCGTACAGGCCTCCGGCGGGGTCAACGCCCGCTCCGCCGAAACCTCCCCAGACGAGAACCAGACTCCCGGTCCACACCGACGAATGCATCGACCGGCCGCTCGGCGCCCCGTCGATTGAGATCGGCCCCCAGGAATCGTTGCTCGGATTGTACGAGCCGCCGGTGTTGAAGTACTGGAAGGTGAACCCTCCCCCCGGCAGATAGACGACGATTTCTCCCCCCCAGACGATCATGCGGCTGCCGGTCCAGACGGCGGTATGGAGCCGCCTTGCCTCAGGCGCCCCCATGGTCGAAAGGCCGCTCCAGGTGTCCGACATCGGGTCGTACCTGCCGCCCGTGTTGGTTTCCACGCCGGTGGCGCCTCCCCAGACGATCATTCCGCCGCCGTCCCAGACGGCGGTGTGGCCGATCCTTCCGATCGGTGCGCCGGTCAGGGATGTCGCCGTCCAGGTGTCGGCCGCCGGGTCGTAGCGGCCGCCCGTCTCCATGAAGGCGTCGCCCGGCCCCATGCCGCCCCAGACGACCATGACGCTTCCGGTCCAGACCGCGGTGTGACGGTAGCGCGGCGACGGTGCGTCGACGAGCGCCGTGGCCGTCCAGGTGTCGGTCGCCGGGTCGTAGCGGCCGCCGCTGTTGAACTGGGCGGCGTCCGTGTAGTTGGTCCCGCCCCAGACGATCATCACGGTGCCGGTCCAAACGGCCGTCACGAACTCCCGCCCGTCGGGGACCGCGGCGAGCGAGCCGCTGTCCCAGGTGTCCTCGGCGCAGGAAGCGCTCTGGAGCATGGCACCGAGCTCCGATTCGGCGACCGCTCCGGACGCCGGGCTCCAGGCGGTCTTCGACCCCGCCGCCGGATTCGGCCGCGTGACATCGTTCCGCGCCACCGCCTTGACGGAGCGCGCGTCCAGACGGCCCTGGACGGAACGGAACCAGTCCTCGAACGAGCGCTTCGGCACGGTATAGGTCGCAAGTCGAAGACGCTCCGCGTCCTCATGCAGGATGCTGGAGAAGGCGAGCGCGGTGGCGTCCTCCTTGATCGGCCCAATGTCGCCGACGCGACCAGGGAGAAGGGCGCGCACCTCGTCGAAGCGCCGCGGCGGCAGGCTTACCCGAACCGCGGCATCGGCGGCCGGTCGCGCCTGATCATCCTCCTCTCCGGGTCCGTCTTCCTCCCGTCCTCGGACAATCTCCACGACCTTGAGGTACGGACCGGCCGAGGACGGGTGGATCTCGCCCGAGAGGACGCGGGCCCGGAGGGCCGTGATCTCGCGACGCGCCTCCGCGTGGATCGAGTCGTCGTGGGCAAAGAAGCCTCGCGCCAGCCGGTCGACCAGGGCCGCGCGCGCCACCGTCTCCTGGAACAGGAAGGGATCGTCGCCGAGCGCCGCCGATAACTCCGTCAGGCGCTCGGGAAGTTTCGTCTCCCGCGCCATGCGCTGCCACTCTTTCAGGAGCATGTCGGAGGTGACCGGCGTGTTCCAGAACGTTTCCAGGGCCGCCGACTCATTGAGGTACGCGCGAACCTTTCCCTCGATGACCTTCGGACTCACGGCTGAGCAGGGAAAAGACGATCAGCGAAGTCGGAACGGCAGCACGGAGATCCATCGGTATCCTCGCCGGCAGGAAGGGTGAATTGGGATGTCCTGACACTCATATACGCCCCGGCCAGGCGTCTGTCAACGTCGATACGTTGGGCTCGACACCTCGGACAGGGGGCGGCCGGGGGCCGTCAGCGGGCTCCCTGCGCCGCGGGGCCGGAGCCCTGCGGCGAGGCCTGTGAGGGTCTGCTGTGCGGAGGCCAGAGTGTCCGCGTCGGAGGGATCGACGTCCCTGCCGAGGCCGCTGCGCTCCATGAGGCGTGCGACCCGGGCGGCGACGCGCTCGAAGACGCGGCGCACCGCATCATCGTCCGGACGGAGCAGCGCCCAGAAGCGCATGCCCGGCTCGCCGTAGCGCTCGTAGACGCCGTCGAGCATGAGTGTGTGGAGGTGCACGTTGAGGTTCAGCGAGTTGCCGAAGCGCTGGATGAAGGTCACGGCACCTCCGCGGGGACGCCGGATATAACCACGCTCCCGGGCCCGGCGGCGGTAGGAGGAGAACAGTGCGCGGACAAACCCCCGCAGCACCACCGATGTGAGGGCGGCGTCGTACGCCAGGCGGTACAGGAGGGCGAAGGTGATAGGATTTCGTTCATGCACCGGAACAGCCTTGCAGTCCCGCGGGTCATGCTTTCCGCGCTTCTCGGCCTTCTGGCATCTGTCGCGTGCGGACCGCGGGAGATCTCTCCGTTAGGTGCGATCGAAGCGGCCTACCAGGACGCCCGCTACCACAAGGACCGGATCGACGTGACGCGGGCGAGGGGAGCGGAAGGCACGCCCGACGGGGCCACCCTGCCCGATCTCATCGCGCGGTACCGCGCGGCGCGCGCGACGCTGCAGAAAGCCCTGGCATCCGTCCCGCCAGAGGGTCCGGGCGCCGACGACCGCCGGGCGCTCGAGGTGATCAAGCGCACGTTCGAAAAGGATCTGGGGGAGGAGCAGGATCCCGGGAAGCCGGACGCGGGCCCGGCCGCGGCGCCGGGCGGGGCCGGGACCGCCGCGCCGGCGGCCGGCACGCAGGCGCCGGACGGCGGCGCTCACGAAGCGGACTGCGCCTACGTCGCCCGGGCGCTGGCCGAGGGGCCGGACGGGATGCGGGTCCTTTCCGACCGGATGTACGCCTGCTTCGGGGAGGCGGCCCGGAACCTGGTGTTCGAGGGGCAGACGCTGGACCGGCTGACGGTCTTCAGCCTGCTGCCGGTCACCGACGATCCCGCGCGCCGAAAGAAGCTGTTCCTTGCCATGCAGCCGGTATGGAGATCGATCAACGGGGATGGCGGCCCGGAGAGCTCCTTCCGGCACCTGGTCCGCCTGAGCGCGGCGAAGAGGGGCGCGGACAAAAATCCGGTCGAGGCGGGAGCGGGGGTTCTCGGGATCGATCCGGGAGCGATCGAAGGCTGGCTCACCGCGGTCCTCGAGAAGTGGCGCGAGATCACTCCGGACAGAATCATCGAGCCGTGGGATTTCGCCTACGAGGCGGGCCGGGCGAGCCGCACCCTGCGCGCGGCGATCCCCCTCGAAGTCCTGAAACCGGCGAACGACCGCTTCTACCACGACCTCGGAGCGGAGGTCGCCGCTCTGGGCATCCAGTACGACCTCCTGCCCCGCGACGGAAAGGACCCGGTCGCCTTCACCACGTTCGGGGCGCGCCCGCGACACAAGGACGGCACCTGGGTCCGGGGAGAGCCCTGGGTATTCGCCGCCTACCGGGTCGGCAGCATCGACAACCTGAACGAGCTTCTGCACGAGACGGGGCACGCGATTCACATCGCGGCGATCCGCACGCGGCCGGCCTTCATGGACTGGCCGGACAGCGACCTGTTCACCGAGGGGATCGCCGACATCGCCGCGCTCGAGATCTTCGAGCCGGCGTGGCAGCGGAAGTACCTGGGGACGTCAGTGCCGCTCGCCGACTCGCTGCGCGCGAAGTACGCCGGCATCGTCATGGACGTGGCCTGGACGCTGTTCGAGATCCGCATGCACCGCACGCCCGGCGCGGACCCGAACGACGTCTGGTCGGACATCACCGGGCGCTACTTCCGCGTCCGGCCGCACCCCGAGCTGTCCTGGTGGGCCGCGCGCGGGCAGCTGATCAACCTCCCCGGCTACATGCTGAACTATGCCGTCGGCGCCATCCTGGTCGCCGACCTGCGCGCCCGGGCGAAAGATCTGCACGGCGCGTACACGGAGGGCGACCCGTCCTGGTACGGTTGGGTGTCGGAGCGCCTCTACCGCTTCGGCCTCGAGCGTCCCTCCCGGCAGGTCATCGAGGATTTCCTCGGCCGGCCCGTGTCTCCGCGGGCGCTCCTGGAGGACCTGGGGCGGGCCGGGGGTCCGTAGTTGCTGTATACTCCCCCCATTCGGGACGCTCCATGAAAGCGGTTTTCTCCCAACAGCGGTCTGCCCAGAGCCGGCAGGCGTCTGCCCTGCGCGCCGGCGACACGAGGTGACGGCCATGCCAGTCGACCAGAACAAACTCGACCAGTTCATGGGTAAGGCGCTCGGCGACATCGGAGGGACGTTTCATGCCGCTCTGGTGCTCATCGGCGAGAAGCTGGGGCTCTACAAGGCGCTCGCCGAAGGCGGGCCGCAGACTTCGGCGGACCTGGCGAAGCGCACGAAGACGACGGAGCGTTACGTGCGCGAGTGGCTCAACGCGCAGGCGGCGGCCGGGTACGTCATGTATGACCCGAAGACCGGCAGGTACAGCATGACCGAGGAGCAGGCCTTCACGCTGGCGGACGAAACCAGCCCGGCATACCTGCCGGGGGCGTTCCAGGTGGCGACTGCGGCGATCAAGGCCCGCGACAGGGTCGAGTCGGCCTTCAAGACCGGCGACGGCGTCGGCTGGCACGAGCATGACGCCGACCTGTTCGACGGGACCGAGCGCTTCTTCCGGCCCAACTACGCCGCCAACCTGGTCTCCTCGTGGATTCCGGCGCTCGAGGGGGTTGAGACCAGGCTGAAGAAGGGGGCCACGGTGGCCGACGTCGGCTGCGGCCACGGAGCCTCCACCGTGCTGATGGCGCGGGCCTTCCCCAAGTCCACTTTCGCCGGCTTCGACTACCACAAGCCCTCGATCGAAAGGGCCCGGCAGGCGGCGAAACGGGCGGAGGTCGCCGACCGCGTCACCTTCGAGGTGGCGCGGGCGCAGGATTATCCGGGGACCGGCTACGACCTGGTCGCCTTCTTCGACTGCCTGCACGATATGGGAGACCCGGTCGGCGCGGCGCGCCATGTCCTGAAGACCATGGCCCGGGACGGGACCTGGATGATCGTCGAGCCGTTCGCACACGACAGGACGGAGGACAACCTCAACCCGGTGGGCCGCCTCTACTACAGCGCCTCCACGCTGATCTGCACGCCGGCGTCGCTGGCGCAGGACGTCGGCATGGCTCTCGGCGCCCAGGCGGGGGAAAAGCGCCTGTGCGAGGTGGTGACCGCCGGCGGCCTGTCGCGCTTCCGGCGCGCCTGCGAGACGCCGTTCAACCTGGTGTTCGAAGCGCGGGCCTGATCCGATCCGGGCGGCCACGCTGGCCCCGGTCCGGCCGGCGGCTACGGCTTGACGATTTCGAGCAGCTCGACCTCGAAACTGAGCGTCGCCCCCGGCTTGATGTGCGGCGGGGCGCCGCGGTCGCCGTAGGCGAGCTCGGGCGGGCAGACCAGCCGGCTCCTGCCCCCCACCTTCATCATCTGCACGCCCTGCGTCCAGCAGGGGATGACGTTGCCCAGCGGAAAGACGGCCGGCTGGCCGCGATCGATGGAGGAGTCGAACACGGTCCCGTCGGTCAGCGTCCCTTTGTAGTGCACCTTCACGGTGTCGGTCTGCTTGGGAGACGGCCCGGTGCCGGGGGTGATCTCCTGGATCACGAAGCCGGCCGGCGTCTTCACCGCCCCCTTCTCGAGGGCGGCCTTCGACAGGAACTCGCCCCCGGACGCCTTCTCGGCCGCGGCCCCGGCGCTGGAGCGCGCCTGCGCCAGGTCGCGCAGCTTCGGCCCGTACGCCGCCAGGTCGACCTGCCGGGTGCGCTTGAGGGCGCCGTCCGTGAACCCGGCCTTCACGAACTCGACGTCCGCCTCGCTCAAGCTGAAGGTGGCCAGGTTCTCGCTCATGACCAGCCCGAGGGCGTACAGGGTCTTCTCGTCTTCCGTCTTGAGCTCCACCGCGGATGCCTGCGATTTCTTCGTGCAGGCGGCGGCCGTCAGCGACACGGCGAGCGCCAGCATGAGGGCTTTCTTCATCAGAGCCACTCCCTTGTGAAGGGTTCACTGCGACATGGCGCCCGCTTTTTCCAGCGGGTCAGCGGGTCCGGAGTGTCCGGGGCCGGCGTATATTAACTCGAAACGGCCGAGAGGAGATCATGAGATCGGATGACCGTCCCGCCCGCGACGACGGCGCCCTCTCCCGCCTGCGGCATGCGCTGCAGGCGCTGGCGCTGCCTGCCGAGGCGCAGCTCGGCCTCCTGCCCGCCTTCAGCGGCGGAGCGGATGAACTCGCCCTCAATTTCGACCAGTGGTCGCGCGCGGCGTCCGCCGACCGGGCGATCCGGATGTCGCGGGCCCAGCGCGAGGCCCTGAAGGTCATCGAAGGCCTGCTCGACAGGATGTCCGGCGAGAAGAACGCGCACCTGTGGACCCTAAACGCCCTGCGCGGCCACCGGGAATGGACGCGCCTGCGCCAGGCCGCCCGGGGCGCGCTCGGAGCCTTCGGCTGGGGACTGGAGGTCCCGCCGAACACGCCGTTCGAGTACATCGAGTGGTAGCGGGGCCGCCGGCCGGCCCTCCGGTGGCAGGGCCGCGCACGTTCGCCGGCCTCTTCCTGGTCACGCTCGCCACCCTCCTGGACGAGATCCTGCTCACGCGCATCTTCAGCGTGGCGACCTGGTACCACTTCGCGTTCCTCGCCATCTCGGTCGCGATGCTCGGCATGACCGCGGGGGCGATCGCCGTCTATGTCTTCCGCAGGGCATTTTCGGAGGAGAAGACGCGGCGCCACCTGGCCCTCGCCGCGCTCCTCTTCGCGGTGTCCCTGGCGCTCGGCTTCCTGGCGCAGATCCGGATCCCGTTCTCCACCGACCTGTCGCCGCGGGCCCTCCTGGGGAACGCGGCGATCTTCCTGCTCAGCGCCGTGCCGTTCGGATTCAGCGGAGTGTGCGTCTGCCTGGCCCTGACGCGGTTCCCCCGGCAGGTGGGGCGGCTGTATGCCGCCGACCTGGCCGGGGCGTCCGCGGCCTGCGTGGCGGTCATCTTTCTGCTCGGGATCACGGACGGGCCGACCGCCATGATCGGCGCGGCCGCCCTGGCGGCGGCCGGAGCGGTGTGCTTCGCGCTGGACGCCGCCGACGCTCGTCTGGTCCGGGCGGGCGCCGTCGCGGCCGCGGTCCTCTTCGGCTGTGCTTTGGCGCACACGGTTCTGGTGTGGAACCAGACGCCGCTCATCCGCCTGCGATCCGTCAAGGGGACGA
>JACOUZ010000243.1 GCA_016177515.1 Acidobacteriota bacterium | reverse complement strand
GGATAGTCTTGCGGACCTCCTCCGCGGCGTGCTCGATCTTCTTCAGGGCCGGGGATGGCATCGCTCGGGTCTCCCTTCAGCGCGCGCCGGCGCGCGCCGTCACGTCGAAGGCATGCAGCGGGATCCGGACCGGACGGTCCCCGAATTCGCGCGCCAGGGCTTCGGCGACGGCCTTCACGACGTCGGCGACCGAGGCGGTGCCCCGCTCGCGGATCGTGTTGCCGACGGGGTTCCCCTCGACGAGGCCGGTCGCCAGGTCGCGCGCCGACGGGCTTTCCCCCTGGAGCGAGACCGGGTCGATCCGGATGTCGCTGAATCCGGCACCGGCCAGGAGATCCTCCAGCGTGTCCGTCCGGTGCAGGCTGAAGGGGACCTGGTAAAAGGTCGGGGGATCGTCCGGAAAGAACGACGCGATCGTCTCGTGCGCGGCCTTCGCGAACGCGTTGCGGTCGAGCGAGTCCCAGACATTGAGCAAAATGGCCCCGCCGTCGCTGAGTACGCGTTGGGCCTCCCGGAGGGCCGCCGGCTTGTCGGGCACGAACATCAGGCCGAACTGGCAGACGAGGGCGTCGAACGATTCGTCGGGGAACGGCAGGACACAGGCGTCCGCCGGGTGCCATTCGATCCCGCGCGTCTCCTGGAGCTTGCGCCGCGCGTAGTCGATCATCGGCGGGTTCAGGTCGCTCGCCACCAACCGGGATGCCGCGGGCAGACGCTCCCGCAGGTGCCGCGTGACGATGCCGGTGCCGCAGGCCACCTCCAGCACGCGCGCCCCCTCGGCGGCCGGGACGCGGCGCGCCAGGTCGCGCGCGTACGGCTCGAACAGCACCGGCCCAAGGTGCCGGTCGTAGTTCTCCGGGATCGATCCGGCGAAGACCGCGTTCGAGTCGGTCATGGCGTGCGGCTCTTCTCGAGCGTCTCGGTGAGCGTCTTCACCACCTTCTCCTCCTCCGCCTTCGACAGGCCGAGGATCTCCTTGAGCGCGATGCCGATGTGCGGGATGTAGGAGGTGATGTAGGAGCGCTTCTGCTCCGCTTCGGCCATGCGGCGGCGGTGGCTCAGGTAGGCGCCGAGGCGGCGGCCGGCTTCCTGGAGGGCGAGCCGCAGCTCGCGGATGATCTCGGGGTACGAGGCGATCGCCTCCTTGCTCTCGGACGTGAACGGCACCCAGACGCTGGCCATGTGCACGAACAGGACCATCGGCGCCGCCGGCAGCGCCCCCTTGCCCTGCTGCATGCCGTAGTTGCGCCAGTCGGTCGTGAGGGCGCCGCGCGTGATGGCGCAGGCCGACTGCTGGTACTGCAGGGGCACGCGGTTGGCGAAGCGCCACAGATCGATCAGCTCTTCGGCCGGCAGCTCGCCGCCATAGGCCAGGCCGGCCTCGACGATGAACGGGTTGCCGCGGTAGACGGCCGGCGGGCGCGTCGTGGCGGTGTAGAAGTCGGCCTTCAGGGTCTGCTTCAGCCCCTCGAGGATGAGCGCCTCGCCTATCGGCACGATGGTCGAGGCCGGCGGAGCCATGATCTTCACCTTGGGGATGGCGCGGAACAGCGCCTCGACCTGGGCGACGTCGAGCGAGCGCGGCTTCGCGTCCGGGCTGAGCCCCGCCGCGGCGCAGATCTCGTCCGCCACCTTGGCGCTGACGCGCGAGAAGTCCTGATGCAGCGCGCCGCGCAGGGTGCGCCCCTTCGTGCCCCGCAGCATCGAGATCAGGACCCCCAGCTCGACGCCATACGGGTGCGGCCTTATGGCCAGGGGCTCGCGCGGCAGCTCGGAGGTCAGGCGCTCGCGCCGGAACTCGTCCCCCTTGGGCGGCCGGTAGCGCACGGTGGCGTGCGGGTTGGCCAGCGCCGTCTGCACGACGTAGTCGTCCACCGACCGGCGCCCTTTCTTGTATGTACCGGCAATGTCCATCTCGACGCGCGTGCCGTGCTCCTGCTCCCACGGCACCTCGCGGTCGCTGAGGACCTTCGGCTCGTTCCGCATCGTGTCGATCTGGATCTCGAAGAAGTGCGCCGGCCTGCCCTTGCCGGTGCGCGACGTGATGCGGACCGGCTGCCCCGTCGTCAGCTGCGCATACATGCCGGCGGCCGAGATGCCGATCCCCTGCTGCCCGCGGCTCTGTCGCAGGATGTGGAACTTCGAGCCGTACAGGAGCTTCCCGAACACCTTCGGGATCTGGCCGCGCACGATCCCCGGCCCGTTGTCGGTGATCGAAAGGCGGAAGCGGTCCTCCGCCTGCTCCTCGATGGCGACCGTGATCTCCGGCAGGATGCCGGCCTCCTCGCAGGCGTCCAGCGAGTTGTCCACGGCTTCTTTCGTGGCGGTCAGGAGCGCTTTCGCCGGGTTGTCGAACCCCAGGAGGTGCCGGTTCTTCTGGAAGAACTCGGCGACCGAGATCTCGCGCTGTCTCCGGCCGAGCGACTCCGCCGTCTCGCGCCGCCTCGCCGGCGCGGCCTTTGCGGCGGGCGCGGCCCCGGCCTGAGGGGCTGCGCCTTCCGCTGCGGGAGGGGGCGCGGCCCCGGGCGCGGGCGCAGCCCCGGGCGCCGCGTCCTTCGAGGCGGACCGCCTTCCGGCGGCGGGCTTCCGGTCGGCCCGGAACAGGTCCATCTGGACGACCTTGCCGGCCGCTCTCTTCGCGCCCGCTTTCGAAGCGGGCGTCGCGACGGGCCGCGTGGCGGTCTTCGTGGCGGTCTTCGGCCCCCGATCCGCTGCTGCCGCCCTTGCCGCCTTCGCCTTCTTCGCCACGCCCCGCCCTCCAACCGGCCGCCCGGCGCCGCACCGGCG
>JACOUZ010000011.1 GCA_016177515.1 Acidobacteriota bacterium | reverse complement strand
GCGGCCGGCAGACCGATCCGCTGAAGCGCGCCAAGATGGCGATGGACCTGGCCCTCGAGATGAACCGGCTCGGCGCGAACGAGCAGGCGATCGCGATCCAGCAGCCGCTCCTCTCGACGCCGCCGGATGGCGGATTTGACTGGCCTCCCCCCGGGCACGTGCGGGCGCTGATCGCCCTCTGCCTGTACCGGCTCGGGATCACGGAAAACTGCATGGCGCACCCGAACCCGAGCCGCTGCCTCCTGCCGGTGAACGCGGAGGGGATGCACCTCGAGAAGCGCGGTGGCCGGGGCGCGATGGAGGAGAGCCTGACGATTCTCGCGCGCCTGCCTGACGACGTCGCCTCGATGTGGGTGCTCCATGTCGCCGCCATGCAGGTCGGCGTGTGGCCGGACGGTGTTCCCGAGCGCTTCCGCATCCCGGCGAGCGCATTCGCCTCGGATTGCGACATCGGGCGCTTCCCGAACGTCGCCATCCGCGCCGGGCTTGGCGTGGTCGGCCACGCCGGCGGCGGGATCATGGAAGACTTCGACGGCGACGGGCTGCTCGACATCATGGTCACTTCGATGGGTCTGCGCGACCAGATGCACCTGTACCACAACGAGGGGAACGGCACCTTCACCGATGTGACCGGGGCCGCCGGACTCCTCGGGGAGACCGGCGGGCTTAACATGTCGGACGCCGACTACGACAACGACGGCTGGCCGGACCCTTACTTCGGGACCGGCGATCCGGGCATGCGGACGATCATCCCGAACCGCCTGTTCCGCAACGCCGAGGGGAAGGTGTTCCAAGACGTCACGACCGCCGCGGGAATGGGTCACCTTCAGAAGGGGCACGGCGTGGCGTTCGGGGACATCGACAACGACGGCGACCAGGACGTCTTCGAGGAGATGGGAGGCTTCTTCGACGGCGACGTGGCGCAGAACGTCCTGTACGAGAACCCCGGCCACGGCCACCACTGGATCACGCTGCGGCTCGAGGGGCGGCGCTCGAACCGCTCGGCTTTCGACGTCCGCATCAAGGTGCGCGTCCAGACGCCTGCCGGGCCGCGCGACATCCACGCCCTCGGCGGCACCGGCGGCTCGTTCGGCTGCAACAGCCTGCAGCAGGAGATCGGCCTCGGCGACGCCACCGGCATCGAGAGCCTCGAGGTGCGCTGGCCGAGCCGTGGTGAAATCCAGGTCTTCCGACAGCCGGCGATGAACACGACCTACAAAATCGTCGAGGGGGAGTCGGCCCTGACGCCGGTCGCCGTCAGGCGCTACAGGCTGTAAGCCACAGCTCGTTCAGAATCGCCCGGGTCGCGGGGAATGTCTACAGGAAGGTGAACCCGGACGGTTCTCGGACACTCGAAGGGGGTGGCCGGAGCCACCCCCTGCTGAACTCCCAGAAGATGTTGGTGGCGGGGGCGAGATTTGAACTCGCGACCTTTGGGTTATGAGCCCAACGAGCTACCAGGCTGCTCCACCCCGCGTCAGGAAGCAGCATTATAGGCAGCGGCTTCTCGAACTGTCAATGAGAACGGACCGGGAGGACGATGCGGGCCACCCGGCGGGCGCGCCGGGCGTGCGTTCAGCGTTGCATCGGAGGCGCGCCGGGCCGCGGACCCGTGTCCTCGAACAGGAAGAGGATTTCGCCGGGGCGGCCCAGGCCGAGCTCTTCGCGGGCGATCTGCTCGATGCGGTAGGGGTCGTGTTTCAAGTCGTCGATATCGCCCGCCAGGCGGTCGTTGGCCATCCGGAGGGTCAGGACCTCGCCCTGCAATCGTGCGAGCAGGCGCCTCTGGCGGTACCCCTGGATCAGCCCCATGTCTCCGAACAGAGAATTGAACAGGAGGGACAGGGCGATGAACCAGAAGAGCACGACGAGGGCCTTGCGTCGCAGGTCGACGGGGACCGCCGGATCGCTCAACGGGCGCCCCCGTGGGCGAGGGCGGATTTCCCCGGGTAGCGCGCCTTGCTGCCGAGGTGTTCCTCGATTCTAAGGAGCTGGTTGTACTTCGCGGTGCGCTCGCCGCGCGCCGGCGCCCCGGTCTTGATCTGGCCGAGGTTCAGCGCGACCGCCAGGTCGGCGATGAAGGTGTCCTCGGTCTCGCCGGAGCGGTGCGACAGCACGGTGGTGTATCCGGCGGAGCGCGCCATGGCGACGGCCCGCAGGGTCTCGGTCAGCGTGCCGATCTGGTTCGGCTTGATCAGGACCGAATTGGCGACCTTCTTCTCGATCCCTTCGCGGATGATCGCCACGTTGGTCACGAAGATGTCGTCGCCGACGATCTGCACCGCGTCCCCCAGAGAGCGGGTCAGGAGGGCCCAGCCCTCCCAGTCGTCCTCGGCCATGCCGTCCTCGATCGACACGATCGGCCGGCGGCGCACCAGATCCGCGTAGTAGGCGACCATCTGCTCGGAGGTGCGGCGGGACGGCGTCTCGGCCTCGAGGACGTACGAACCGCCCTCCTTCAGCTCCGTCGCCGCGACGTCGAGGGCGATGCCGACCTGCTCGCCGGGGCGGTAGCCGGCCGCTTCGATGGCGGAAACGACGGCATCCACCGCCTCGGCATTCGACTTCAGATCGGGAGCCCAGCCGCCTTCGTCGCCGCTGCCGGTGCGCAGGCGGCGCGATCTCAGGAGGTCGCGCAAGGCGTGGAAGATCTCGGCGCCCATGCGCAGGGCCTCGCGGAAGGAGCGCGCGCCGGTGGGCGCGATCATGAACTCCTGGATGTCCACGTTGTTGTCGGCGTGCGCGCCGCCGTTGAGGATGTTGAACAGCGGCACCGGCAGGTCGCGCGCGCCGTCGCCGCCGAGGTGGCGATAGAGAGGCAGCCGGCGCTCCGCGGCGGCGGCGCGGGCCGCGGCGAGGGAAACGCCGAGCAGGGCGTTGGCGCCGAGGCGGGACGAGTCCCGGGTGCCGTCCGTCTCGCGCAGGCGCGCGTCGATCGCCTCCTGACCGGCCGGGTCCAGGCCGCGCACGGCGGGCGCCAGGAATCTCGCGACGTTATCGACCGCCCGCAGGACGCCCTTGCCGCGGAAGCGGGACGCGTCGCCGTCGCGCAGCTCGAGCGCCTCGCGCGACCCGGTCGATGCCCCGGAGGGGACGGCGGCCCGACCCAGCGTGCCGTCGTCGAGGATCACATCCACCTCGACCGTGGGATGGCCCCTCGAGTCGAGGATTTCGCGGGCCTTCAATTCGGCGATGCGGGCCATGCGCATTGCCTCACTGGATCAGATTGCGCGCCGCGGCCAGGAGCGCCTCCACGTCCCGGGGGGCGCGCGCCTCGGCATAGCAGCGGACCACCGGCTCGGTTCCCGACGGCCGCAGGAGCAGCCAGGAGCCGTCGTGGAAGATCATCTTCCGCCCGTCGGTCGTGTCGAGCCGCGCGATCCGCCTTCCGGCGAACGAGGCGGGCACATCCTCCAGCCGTCGCGCCAGGCGATCCCGCGCCGGGGCGTCCATATGATAATCGATGCGGCGGCTGTGCAGGGGTCCGACCTTGCGGAACAGCTCCCGCGCCTGCTCGCGAATCGACTTGCGGCGCACCGCCACCATCTCGGCCGCCAGGAGGCCTGCCAGGATCCCGTCCTTTTCGGGAACATGCCCGCGCAGGCTGAGCCCGGCGCTCTCCTCGCAGACGAGGAAGGCCCGCCCGGACTTGAGATGGTCGCCCAGGAACTTGAAGCCGACCGGGGTCTCGTACAGCTTCCGGCCATGGAAGGCGCAGACGGCGTCCAGAAGGTGCGTGGTCGCCACCGAGCGCCCGACGCCTCCCGTCAGGCGGCGGAAGGTCAGGAGGTAGTCGGCGAGGACCGCCAGGAACAGGTTCGGCTGGATGAACCGTCCCCCCCGGTCCACGATGCCGAAGCGGTCGCCGTCGCCGTCGGTCGCCAGTCCGAGGTGCAGGCGTTGTCGCTTGACCAGCCGGCCGAGGGGTTGCAGCTGGGTCTCGCCGCAGTCCGGGCCGGAGCCGCCGAACAGGGGATCGGGCCGGTCGTGAAGCGCCTCGAGCGACCGGGCCGCTTTGCGCAGCAGCCCGTCGAGGTAGCCTATCGACGCCCCGTGCCGCAGGTCGCAGGCGACCCGGAGCCCCGCCTTGCGGATCGCCGGCAAACAGACCAGCCGGCTCATCTGCCGGAAATAGGCGGCGCGCATGTCCAGGGAGAGGATGCGGGCCGGTGGGCCGGCCGTATCTCCCGGTTCAGCGGCACCGTCCATTCCGGCCGCGCCGCCGCCCCGCCCGGAGTTCGCCAGCGACTCGATCGCCCGGGTGATCTCCGGCAGGGCGGGGGCGCCGCCGGCGGTCGAGAACTTCAGGCCGTTGTACTCGGGGGGGTTGTGGCTGGCGGTGACGTTCAGTCCGCCGGCGCGCCGGCCGCTGACGATGGCGAATGCGACCACGGGCGTGGGGACCGGGGCGGGGGAGAGGGACACCGGCACGCCGCGCTGCGCCAGAACGGCCGCCGCCTCCCGGGCGAAGCGGTCCGACATGAAGCGCGTGTCGAACCCGATGAACACCCCCCGGCGGGCGGTGCCCTGGCCGGCCAGGTGCATGGCGACGGCGGCGGCGACGCGGCGCACGTTCCGGATCGTGAACTCTTCGGCGATGACGGCCCGCCAGCCCGAGGTCCCGAAGCGGATCACGTGCGTCCCGCCCCGGCCGGGCGTGCGGCCCGGCGGCCCGTTCCTTGACTCCCGCCCGCCCCCGACACATAATTCATGACGTGAGCGAGCCATCCGTCATCCTCGTTTTCTGCACGGCAGCCACCGAAAAAGAGGCCCTTCAGATCGCGCAGACCCTGGTGGAGCGCGAGGAGGCGGCGTGCGTGAACATGGTGCCGATGATCCGCTCGGTCTACCGCTGGAAGGGGAAGATCTCCTCCGAGACCGAGGAGCTCCTGTTGATCAAGACGACGCAGGCGCTTCTGGAGGACGTCAAGAAGACGGTGAAGGAGCTGCACTCCTACGAGCTCCCCGAGATCATCGCGATCTCCGTCGACGACGGCGACAGGAACGCCCTGGGCTGGATTGCCAGCGTGGTCAAGGGAGGCCGGGAGAACTACTGACCCGGGGCGTCGGCTGCCGGGGTCCTGGCGGCCTCGGGGAGCGGTGGCGCAGCCGCCGGGACGTTGAGCCGCTCGAACGCCTTCTGAAAGCACTCCACCATCGACAGCTTCTGTCCCTCCGCGCTCCTGTAGATCCGCTCCATCTCGAGCAGGTAAGTGGCCGGCGAGCGCCGTGGCGAGTTGTCGTTCACGAACCGGACCACGGCGGCCAGGCGATCCTGCGACATGCGGCCGTCCTTGCCCAGTTCGGCCCTCAGCTTCACGGTGGTGGCGCCGAGTGTCGAGACGGCCCCTTCGACGTAGGTCTGGCGTTCGCGCGCCGTCATCTTCTGCCAGCGCGGGAAGTCCAGGGACGACGGCAGCGGCCCGATCGGGGAGGCCGGAGGGGCCGAGGGGGCCGCGGGCGGCGGCGTCGGCGACGGCGCGGGCTGCTCCGGCGCGGGCGGGTTCTCGATCAGGGGCGGCTCATCCTGCGCGAACGCGGACAGGGAGGCTGCCGCGAGAATCGCGGCCAGGGCCAGGGCAGGTCGTCTCATGATTTCTCTCCTCATGGTCGTCCGCGGCGGGCGCGCCCGCGGGGCGCGCATCGGCCGCACATTCTAGCGGCGGCGGGGCCCGCCAGCAAGAGCGCCGGCCGGATGGTCGCACGGGCTCCTAGGAGGCGGCCAGGCCCCGCTCCAGGTCGGCGAGGATGTCCTCGACGTCCTCGCAGCCGACGGAGATGCGGACCAGCGCGTCGGTCAGCCCGAGCTTCTGCCGGTCCTCCTGCGGGACCGAGGCATGGGTCATCGTGCTCGGCTGGCAGATGAGGGTCTCGATGCCCCCGAGGCTCTCCGCCAGGGCGCACAGCCGGAGCGGCTTGAAGAAACGCCCCGCGGCCTCGCTGGATTTCAAATAAAAGGAGATCATCCCGCCCGAGCCGCGCGTCTGCCTGAGAGCCAGGTCGTGCTGCGGATGGGACGGCAGCCCGGGATAGAGGACGCGCGCCACCCCGGGGTGCCCCTCGAGGAAGCGGGCGACCTTCGACCCGTTCAGGTCATGCGCCCGCATGCGCAAAGGCAGCGTCTTCAGCCCGCGCAGCACCAGCCAGGAATCGAAGGGGGAGAGAATCGCGCCCACCGAGTTCTGCACGAACTGGATCCGCTCGGCGTGCTCGGCGCGCGCCAGGATCACGGCGCCGCCGACGCTGTCGGAATGACCGTTGAGGTACTTGGTGGTGCTGTGCACGACGACGTCGGCGCCGAGATCGAGCGGCCTCTGGAAGCAGGGCGTCAGGAACGTGTTGTCGACGACCGAGATCAGCCCCCGCGCGCGGCACAGGGCGGCCACCTGTGCGATGTCGGTCAGGATCATGATCGGGTTGGTGGGGGTCTCGAGGTACACCATGCGCGTGTCCGGGCGCAGGGCGGCTTCGACGTTCCCGATCTTCGAGGTGTCGACGTAGGTGAAGGACAGCCCGTAGTCCTGGAGCACGCGGGCGAACAGGCGGTAGGTGCCGCCGTACACGTTGTGGCTCACGACGACGTGATCGCCCGCCTTGACCAGGGTCATCACGGCGCTGATCGCCGCCATCCCCGAGGCGAAGGCGCTGGCGGCCCGGCCGCCCTCGAGCACGCGCAGGTTCTCCTCGAGCGCGGAGCGCGTCGGGTTGATGGTGCGCGCGTAGTCGTAGCCGGTGCTCTTGCCGGGCGACTCGTAGACGTAGGTGGAGGTCTGGTAGATCGGGGTCATGACCGACCCGGACGTCGGATCGGGGCGGACCCCTGCGTGGATGGCGTCGGTGGCGAATCCCATCAGTGCACCTCGTCGAATAGGCCCTGGCTCAGGTAGCGTTCGGCGATGTCGGTGAACAACGTCACGACCCTGCGCCCCGCGCCGATCCGCTCCGCCACGCGCGCCGCCGCGAACGCCACGGCGCCGGAGGAGCCGCCGACCAGAATGCCCTCGCGCCGCGCCAGTTGCGCCGCCGTCTGGAAGGCGTCCCGGTCGGTGACCGCCACGACCTCGTCGATGAGATCGCGGTCGAGGGTCTTCGGGAAAAAGGAGTTGCCGATCCCCTCCACCCGGTGCGGCGCCGCCTGGCCGCCCCCGAGGACCGAGCCTTCCGATTCCACCACGATCGCCCCCACGCCCGGGTTGCGCTCCTTGACGTAGCGCGCCACGCCCGAGAAGGTGCCGCCCGTCCCGGCCCCCAGGACGAGCGCGTCGATCCTCCCCTGCATCTGCTGCCAGATCTCCCGCGCGGTGGTGCGGTAGTGCACGTCCGGATTGGCGCGGTTCTCGAACTGCTGCGGCACGAAGGAGCCGGGCGTCGACGCGGCGATCTCCCGGGCCCGGTTCACCGCCCCCGGCATGCCCTCCTCGGTGGGCGTGATCACCAGCGTGGCGCCGAGGGCCAGCATGATCTGCTTCTTCTCGCGACTGTATTTCTCCGGGATGACCAGGATGACGGAATAGCCGCGCAGCGCGCCGATGAGAGCCAGGCCGATCCCGGTGTTGCCGGCGGTCGGCTCGATGATCGTCGTCCCGGGCCGCAGCAGGCCCCGCGCCTCGGCGTCCTGGATCATGCCGAGGGCGGTGCGGTCCTTCACGCTGCCTCCCGGATTCAGGTTCTCGAGCTTGGCGTAGATGGAAGCGGCCCCGGGACGATCGAAGGAACGCAGGTGCAGGATCGGCGTCTCGCCGATGAGGTCGAGGGCCGATTCGCAGACCTGCAACCTGGACACGAGTGACCCCCGTCCGGACGCCTCAGTGCCTGTCGTCCTGGTGCGGCCTGCCGTGCTCCTTGGGCTGCCCCTTCTCCTTGCCGGGCTGCGCGCCGCGGGCCTTTTCCTTCGCGGTCCTGGCCTTCGGATACTTGCCCCGGTTCTTCTCGGCGACGTAATGCTCGATGGTGACGCCCTTGTTGCGCTCGGCGATCAGGGTGTAGGGGCTGACCTTGTGCCGCCGGGCGGCGACCTGCAGCTTGGCGAGGCCGGCCACGTCGCGATCGCGGATCACGAGCCGCTCGCGCGGATGCTTCTTCCAGTAACCCCAGGCCTTGCCGTACGGCGGGCCGGGATCGCGGTCGATCCCCGTGAACAGGACCGAGGGGGAGATGTTCAGGCGGAACATGATGTCGGACCAGGATAGATAATCGAGGCGCAGCCTGAGGATCTCGTCCGGCGACCGTTTCGAGGAGCGCGCCAGGAGCAGGATGACCGGGTAATCGTCCACCGGCGACGGGCAGCGCTGGACGAGCGTGGTCGCCACCGCCGCGGGGGGCGCGAAATAGTCGTTGGTGACGTTCAGGAAGATGCGCTGGTCCTCGCCCAGCCCCAAGTTGAGAGTCACGTCGTAGAACACGGACGCGGCGGCCGGGGAGGCGAAGAGCAGGACCAGGGCGGCGCCGGCGGCGGCGCCGGCAAGCCGGCGGGTTGCGCAGGATCGGGATCGCATCGAGGCTACCTCGTTTCCAGGGCGATGTGGAACTGGTCCGCCTGTTCGATGCGGGCGGTGACGTCCCTGAAATCCACGGTGAACTGGGTGGTGTCCCCGGGGTCGATGGTCCCCAGAGTGGTCCCGGCGGTCCCGGCGCCGATCAGCCTGGAGTCCCGGTCATAGATCGCCACGGCGATCCCGATGCTCGCCTGGCGGGACGATCCGTTGGCGATCTTGACGGTCGCCTTGTAGCCGGTCTTGACGCGCATCAGCGTGGCCGGCCACTCGAAGCGGATGGTCTCGGCGCGCACGTCACCGATCGCCAGGTCCAGCGCCAGCCACTTGTTGCCCTCGAACTTGTAGCGCGCCGAATTGGTGTCCGCGCCGGCGGGCGTGAGCCCGGCGACGGCCGAGACGAGGAGAAGAAGGGCAAGGCGCAGTCTCATGGCGCTCCTCTCAGTCCTGGAACTGGATCTGCTTGACGGACGAATTCACGATGAAGATGCGGGTGTTGTTCTCCTGCGGATCGGCCGGCATGAAGAAGAACCCCAGGCTGTTGGCGGAGTACTCCTCGGCGATTCCCCAGATCCTCTCGCCGTCCTTGAACTCGATGATCGTCTTCTGGCCCTGCGGCGCCTGCGTCCCGAAGCGCTTGGTCCGGTCGACCTGGCGGCGGGCCGACCCGTAGTCCTTCACGTAGAACAGGGCCTTGAGGTCATCGAGCTTGATCGTCGTCGGGATGCCGCCCCCTTCGCTGGGAAGAAGGTGGAACGTCCCGGCGTCCGGCCGGAAATCCTGCGTGTAGCCGCGCTGGGTCCTGCCATCCTTGAAATGGGCCACGACCTTGTCTTCCATCCGTGCCTCCGTGACGAAGGTCTGCCGAGTTCAGGCGATTGCGATTCCGGAATCCTACCGGGTCGCCGTCATCGAGGCGTTCCCGTCCACGCAATCCACCGTCGGGTCCTCCACAAGGTTATTCAGTATCTCACAATCTCCGTCGCCCGGGCCTTCGATAATCTCGATGCGGCTGCCGGGAGGAGCGATAGTGGACTGGGCGATGAAGCCAATCCTGAGGAGCATCGTGTCCGTGGCGATGCTGGCGGGCGGGCAGAATGCGTCCGGCCTCTTGGAGACGCCGACGAGAAGGGTGCCGGTCGCGTTGGCCTGGCTGGTGTTGACCAGGCAGAACGGCTCACAGGTGGTCCCGCCGAAGCACCCCCCGAGAAGACCGGGGTTGAACTCGAACACGTCGCCGATCTGGACGACCGTGGGGTCGAAGTGGATCTCCAGCGTGTAGGCGTCGAAGTTGACCGGGCCGGTCGTGTAGAGCCTGACCTGCACCGTTTCCAGATCGGGAAACCGCGCGTCTTTCGGGTCCTTGAGAAAATAGACGGCCGGGTCGGGCGCATTTTGAAACAGATCGATGGCAAGCGTCGCCTGGATCGGCTTGATGCGGTTCTCGGGCCGGTCGTCGCCGCCGCAGGCGGGAAGCAGAAGGGCCAGGAGGAGCGCTGCCGCGGCGGCGGACAGGGAAGCGAATCGGCGGCCGGAGTCGGGAGGCGGGAGGGTCATCCTCCGGCGTGTCCAGGTTGACGACATTCTGTAGAGAGGCCTCCCGCTCATCAATCTTCTGAAGTATACCGGGCCCGGACGGCACCGGCAAGCGGAGGATGCCGTGAACCCCGCGCGGCCGCTGCGAGGAGGCAGCGGGGGGCGCGTCCGCCGGCGGACGCGGGGACGCGAGTGGGCGCCGGTCCGCTCTGCTATAATCCCGCGCCCTGAAACAGTTGGCGCCGCCGATCATCGGCGGCCGCCTGACACCCCGAGGTGCCGATGACGCGATCCGTTCGCTGCGCCGCATGGCTGGCCGTCCTGGCGGCCCTCCAGGCCGCGCCGCTTCCCGCCCAGGAAATCCGCTTCAACGTGATTCCGTACCGTCTCGACAACGGACTGAAGGTCCTGGCTCTCGAGGATCACTCGGTCCCGGCGCTGAGCTACTACACCTTCTTCCGCGTCGGCTCGCGCAACGAGCATTCGGGCAGGACCGGAATCTCGCACCTGTTCGAGCACATGATGTTCAACGGCACGAAGAAATTCGGCCCCGGGGTGTTCGATCGCATGCTCGAGTCGAAGGGCGGGGTGTCGAACGCCTTCACCACCAACGACATCACGGTGTACTACGAGAGTTTCCCCTCGGAGACGCTCGACATGGTGGTCGAACTGGAGGCCGACCGGATGGCCGGGCTCGCCGTCACCGAGGAGAGCCTCGCATCGGAGAGGGACGTGGTGAAGGAGGAGCGCCGCCTGCGCACCGACAATGACGTCGAAGGGTCCCTGTGGGAGCTCCTCGAGGGGACCGCCTACCTGGCGCACCCTTACCAGTGGCCGGTGGTCGGCTGGATGCAGGACCTCGACGCCATCACGGTCAAGGACTGCGAGGAATACTTCCGGGTGCACTACGCCCCGAACAACGCCACCGTCATCCTGGTGGGCGATTTCAAGCCGGACCGGGCCATCGGATGGATCAGCAAGGCGTACGGCTCGATCCCGGCGCAGCCGGGGGCACCGCCCCCGGTGCGGAACGAGCCGGAGCAGAAAGGAGAGCGCCGCGCCCTGCTCAAGCGCGCGACGCAGCTCCCGGCCGTCGCCTTCGCCTACCACGTCCCGGCCGCCTCGTCCGAGGATCTCTTCGCCCTCGACCTTTTGCAGATCGTCCTGGGCGAGGGAGAGTCGTCGCGCCTGGTCAGGCGCCTGGTGTACGAGAAGGAGCTGGCGACGCGGGTCGAGGTCGAGAACATCTGGCGGATCGACCCGGCGCTTTTCGTCGTCTACGCGGAAGCCAAGCCCGGCGTGGCGCCGGAGGCGCTGGAGGCGGCGCTGAGCGCCGAGATCGATCTCGCCGGACGGCAGGAGGTGGGGGCCTCCGAGCTGCAGAAGGCCAAGAACGTCCGCACGACGTCCCAGGTCAAGGCCCTCAAGACCAACGCCGGCAAGGCGGAGCAGCTCGGCCTGTTCGAGACGTATTTCGGATCGCACACGCGGCTGTTCACCATCCTGAAGAGCTACGATGCGGTGACCGCCCCCGGCGTCATGAACGCCGCCGCGCGCCACCTGCGGCCCGACAATCGCACGGTCGTGACCGTCGTGCCGGAGGAGTCCGGCGGGGAGGCCAGGCCATGAGCGCGCCCGTCCGCCGGGTCCGTGGCTCCCGGATCCTGCTCGCCCTGGCGGCTGCTTCGTGCCTGGTCGACGCCGCCGAGGCCGCGCCACCGGCATCCCCGAAGCCGGCCGCCCCCGCGGGGACCGCCGGCTTCCAGGTGCCGGCTCCGGCGCGCACCGTCCTGAAGAACGGCCTGACGGTGCTGGTCCTGGAGCGCCGCAGCATCCCGCTGGTGCAGTTCCGCCTGATGGTGAAGGCCGGCTCGGCGTCCGACCCCGCCGGCAGGGAAGGCACGGCGGCGCTCGTGGCGCGGCTGCTGAAGAGGGGGACGAAGACGCGCCCCGCCGGCCAGTACTTCGAGGAGGTCGAATTCGTCGGCGGCACGATCGACACGGCCGCCGGCCCGGACGCCTCCTACGCCTGGGGCGAGTTCGCGACGCGGGACATGGAAATCGGATTCAATCTCCTGTCCGACCTGGTCCAGAATCCCGCCTTCCGGCCCGAGGATTTCGAGAAGGAGAAGCGCCTGGCGCTGGCCGACATCGTCGACGCCCTCGACGACCCGGCGCGCGTGGCGCAGAAGGCTTTCGCCGCCTGGCTGTACGGCGCCCACCCGTACGGCCGCCCGGTGGACGGCACGGAACGATCCGTCCAGGCGATCACACGGAGCGACGCCCTCTCCTTCTACGGATCGCGCTATGTCCCGAACAACGCCGTCCTCGCCATCGTCGGCGACGTCGACGCGCCGCAGGCGGCCAGAAGCGCGCAGCGTTACTTCTCGGCCTGGAAGCGGCGGACTCTGGCGGCCCCGGAGATCGCCGAGGCCGCCCCGGTGCGGGGCCGCAAGGTGCTCCTGGTGGACAAGCCGGACGCCACGCAAAGCCAGATCCGCTTCGGCAACATCGGCGTCCGCCGGGCCGACCCCGATTATTTCCCGCTGGTCGTCGGCAACACGGTCCTGGGGGGCGGCTTCACCTCGTGGCTGGTGAACGAGGTGCGCGTCAAGCGCGGCCTGACCTATTCCATTTCCAGCCGCGTCGAGACGCTGCGGAGCTCGGGGAGCATCTTCGTCTCGACGTTCTCCAAGAACGCCAGCGTCCTCGAGACGATCCAGGTCGCCCTGGACCAGGTGCGCCGCCTGCGCGGCGGGGATCTCCCGCCGGAGGACCTCGACAAGGCACGCAGCTTCCTGGCCGGCCTCTATCCGCTGCGCGTCGAAAGCCCGGAGGACCTGGCGGCCGAGATCCTGAGCGTCGACCTCTACGGGCTCGAGCCGGACTACATCAACCAGTACCAGAAACGCGTGCGGTCCGCCGGCGCCGACGCGGTCAAGCACGCCGCCGCCCGCCGCCTGCCGATGGACGATCTGGCGATCGTCGTAGTCGGTCCGGCCCAGTCGATCCGGAAGGACCTCGAGACCCTGGGGCCGGTCACCGTCCGCCCCGTCCAGTCCGCCCTGGAGGGGGGCGGAGCGGCCCCCCCGGCGGGGCGCTGAACCTTCCTGCCCCCCAAGGGCACGTCGCCCCTCAACGCCCCGCGACGCCCTGGGCGAGGGCGAGGCCCTGCAGGGCCACCTGCGACCCGGGCTGGTCGCGAAGCGCGCGCCGGAATCGTGCCGCCGCCTCCGCCCGCTCGCCGCGCGCCAGGCGGATCCAGCCGAGGTGCGTGTAGATGTGGAACAACTGCGGGTCTTCGGCCAGGATGCGGCGTTCCTCCGCCAGCGCCTCGTCGTCCCGTCCCAGGCCCAGAAGTGCGTCGATGCGCATGACCCGCGCGATGTACGACCGCCGCCGGCCGAGCGCCCGATCCGCCTCCCGGAGCGCCGGCGCCGCCTCCTCGCGCCTGATCGTGCCGCCGCGATAGAGCGCGGGGTCGAGCAGGGCATGCCCGTCGCGCGCCGCCGCCTGCGCCCACGGGCCGCCCGCCTCGAGGTAGATCACCGCCACGTCGTCGAAATAGACCGGCGTCCAGTCCCGCAGACGGTGCACCGCGGCCGCCGCCGTCATCATCCCCTGGTTGGGCCACTCGAGGAGGATGGCCCCGGCGTCGAGGCGCCCGAGCAGCCCCTCGAGGGCGTCCGAATCGGCGAGCGCGCGGGTGTACTGGCGATACAGATTCTCGCCGTAGACGTCGTTGCGCGAGTCCATCCCCACGCGCACCGCCGGGTAGAGCCGGTACACCAGGTAGGCCCCCGCCGCATAGGTGTTGAAGACGGCGCCGCGCATGCCGATCGACTCGAGGTAGTCGGCTGCGCCCACCGGGATGTTGCGTCCGAGCCCCAGGCCCGGTCTTCTGCGGTTCGAGGGGCTGTAGGCGTACCCATGGACGGCGAACCAGACGGCAAGGCCCGCGAGGATCGCGGCGATCCAGGCGAGGGGAGCGGCCCGCCGGGGGGCGACCGGCCGGGGCGCGGCCCCGCTCCGGCCCGCCAGCCAGGCCCGCATCGCCCCGGCCGAGGCGGCCACGCCCGGCATGGTGGCCAGGGCGAAATCGGCCACGTTCCGGTTCATGCGCAGCGACAGGGCCAGAAACAGGATGAAGAGGATACAGGGGAAGCTGCCGCCCGGCGGGGCGGGGCGTCCGCGCCGCCGGAGGAAGAAGGGGAGCAGCAGCGACGCTCCCCCGAATGCGATCCAGGCGACGTAGTAGCGCGCCATGTAGGTGGAGGCGAACGGGCTGCCGAACGGGGGCAGCCACTCGTAGATCTCGCCCATGAAGGCGCTGCCGGTGAGCTGGAAGGGGAAGCGCAGGAGCCCCACGCCGTAAGGATTCACAAGCGAGGCGACGACCAGGCCGGCGCCCAGGAGCGCCAGCGAGATCGCCTCGCGCCGGGGAGAGCCCCCTCCGGCCGCGGGCGCCGGCGGGAGGCCCAGGGCGCCATCGAGGGCCGCGGCGAGGGCGGAAGCGAGCACGATCGCCGGCCCCAGGACGAAGCCGCCGTGCAGGTTGGCCCAGAGGATCTGCAGGGGGACGAAGGCCCGCAGTGGCGCCGGCAAGCCGGCGCGCCTTCGGGCCAGGAGCCAGAGGAAGGCCGCCGTCATCAAATACGTGAAGATGTGGGGCCGCTCCATGAAGCGCGAGGCGGCCAGGATCATGACAAAGGCGAGGCAGGAGACGCCGGCCGCCGGCGAGGCGCCGCGGCGGCGCGCCGCGGCGTAGAGCAGGCCCGCCACGCCGAGCGCCACGCACACCTTCATCAGGATGAGCCCGTTGAACCCGAGGCCTGCCTGGACCAGCCGGAAGAGCACGGCCGCCAGCCACTCGTGCGCCACGTACGGGCGCCCGCGCGCCAGGGCCGAGTAGTCGTCGGTCCGGGGGACGGTGCGGGTCTCGAGGACCACCTGGCCCGTCTTGAGGTGCAGGAAGAGGTCGTTGTTGGTGATCGGCGTGAGGTTGAGGGCGATGAGGAGCAGGGCCAGGACCGTGAGAGCGGCCGCCTCGCCGCGCCGGTTCACGAAAGGCTCACTTCAGACGCGACGCGATGAGGGCGTTGACGGCCTTGCCGTCGACCCGTCCGCGGTAGCGGGCCATGAACTCCTTCATGGCGCGGCCCATGTCCTTCTTCGCGGTGATGCCGAGCTCCTGGAGGAGGCCGTCCACCGCCTGCGCCGTCTGCTCGGGGCTCATGCCGGCCGGCAGGTAGCGCTCGATGATCGCGATCTCGGCCCTCTCCTTGTCCGCCAGGTCCTTGCGGCCACCCTTGTCGTACTGCTCGATCGCCTCGCGCCGCGTCTTCACGCCGCGCTGCAAGACCGTCAGGTAGTCGTCGTCGGTCAGATCGCGCCTGGCCTCGATGCGCGCGTACTGCGCCTGTGAAATGAGCATGCGCAGGGTGGACATGGCGATCGTGTCCTTCCGGCGGATCGCCTCGGTCAGGTCCGCCTTCAGCCTGTCGATCATGAACCCCTCCGCAGGCGCCCGCGATGAGCCAGATCCCGGCGCTTTCCGCATCATAGGCGGTCGCGCCGCACCCCGCAACCCGGCGGTTCCCGGACCGCCGGCCCGGCTAGGGAGCTCTCCGCGCGGCCCGGCGGCCGCGATCGACGTCGACCCCGAGCATCAGCGCCAGTCCGGCCAGAACGATGGCGCCGAGCGACAGGACGGCCGGTCTCTCGCTGCCGAAGGCGGAGGCGATGAAGCCGTAGAGCAGGGGGCCGACGACGGCGGACACCTTGCCGGTCAGGGCGTAGAAGCCGAAGAACTCGGCGTTCCGGCCCGGGGGAATCAGGAGACCCATCAGGCTCCGGCTGGCGGTCTGGGTCGAGCCCATCCCGATAGACGCCAGGATGCCGACGGCGAAGAACTGGGGCACGCCGCGGGCGGCGTAGGCCCCCGCGATGGTCACGCACCACAGGACGAGCGTGGCCAGGATCGTCGGCTTGGCCCCCCAGCGGTCCACCAGGTACCCGGCGGCGAAGGAGCCGGCGAAGGCGGTGAGCTGGGTCACGATGAACAGCAGCATCACCTGATGCACGGTGAAGCCGATGACGTGCATGGCGTAGATGGCCGAGAAGGCGATGACCGTGGTCACCGCGTCGTTGTAGACCAGAAACGCCAGCAGGAAGCGGAACAGGTCGCGCAGGCCGCGCACGTGGCGGCAGGTGTCGCGCAGGCGGCGCGCCCCGTCCCGCGCCAGGGCGACGAGCGGCTCGTTCCGCCGCGGGGCGCGCTCCCTGAGGAGCGCCAGGATCGGCAGCGTGAAGAGCAGGTGGAACAGGGCCACGACGACGAAGGAGAGGCGAAACCGATCCGCCCCCGCCTCCAGTCCGGCGCGGGTGAAGGGGTAGGCCAGAAGGAGCGCCGCCAGGCCGCCGAGGTACCCGATCGCCCAGCCGTACCCGGAGATGCGCCCCATCTCCGCGTCGCCGGCGATCTCGGGGAGGAAGCCGTTGTAGAAGACGTGCGCCCCTTCGAAGCCGGCGTTCGCCAGGATGAAGAACACCATGCCCAGGACGATTTCGCCCCGCCCCACCGTGACGAGCAGCGCGGTGAAAACGATGCAGGTCCCCGCGAAGATCCCGAGCAGGAGCTTCTTGCGTCCGGAGGCGTCCGCCATGGCGCCGAGGATTGGCGAAGTAAGGGCCACCACGACCATCGAGATGGATACGGAGGCGCCCCAGTAGAAATCGGCTCCCGGGCCCAGGTGTCCCGCCACCACGGTGCGGAAGTAGAGGCCGTAGGCGACCGTGACGATGAGGGTGGTGAACGAGGAATCGGCGAAATCGTACAGGCACCAGGCGGCGATCTCGATCCGGCTGGCCTTCAGAGGTGCGCCTCCACTATAATGCACGGCTTTGGCGGGAGGACGCGATGGAGGGAACGGAGGAGACGGATCGGGCGGGGACCGGGGCGCCGCCCCCGGACCAGCCGCGTCTGATCAGCCTCGTGGCCGTGGCGGGGGCGGTGATCCTGATAGGACTGGTGTCGTTCGCCCTCTACCGCCGCAGCCACCCCGCCGCTTCGTCCCCGGAGCCGGCGCCCGCCGCCGGCGGGCCGGCGCCGGCGCAGGAGCAGGCGACCCCGATCGCCGGGACCCCGATCGCGGCTCCGGTCCCGGTGCGACTGTCGCCGGAGGCCAGCATCGTCGCCGAGCGCTACCGCTGCATTTGTTCGTGCAACGATCCCCTGAACGTCTGCACCTGCACCCGGACCCCCGGGTCGCGCGACATGAAGATGTACGTCCAGGAGCTGGTGAATCAGAAAAAGTCCGGGATGCAGATCGACGAGGCGATGCTCGCCCGCTATGGTCCCGCCGTGCTGCTGTCGAACCCCCCTGCCGCGCCCGCCGCCGCGCCCGAGACGAAGACGCGCTGACCCGCGTGGCCGCACCAAGGAGCCTGGCCGGGTATTGGGCCGGGCCGCGTTCCGGACGCCGTGGGGCCGGATGCGAGGCGCCGCGACGAAGTCCGATGCAGGAGCATCGTCGAGGCGCGGCAACAAAGCAGACGGCCCCACGCCCCCCGAACCCCCCGGGCGCATGGGGATTGCGGCCGCATACCG
>JACOUZ010000040.1 GCA_016177515.1 Acidobacteriota bacterium | reverse complement strand
TTCCTGTCCTTCGGGTCGATCCCGATCACGCTGATCCGCGGGCGGATGATGGGCGGGCCGGGAGGGGAGGTTTCACCATGAGACCGGGGTTGGCGAATGCCGCCTTGATCGCCGCACCGCTGGTGCTTCTGTGCGCGACGGCGGCGGGGTGGGCCGCGGCATCGACCCCGCCCGGGGAGGACGCCGGGCGGCCGGCCGAGGCGCCCGCGATGGAGGAGCACCCCCTCGGCGACCTGCCCGCCGACGATCCGAGGATGGAGTCGTATGCGCACGGCAATTACATCCTGCGCGTCGTCGATTTCCTGTGGTCGGCGGGCCTTCTGGCGCTCATTGCCTTTTCGGGCTTCGGCGCCACGCTGCAGACGTGGGCCGGGAAGGCCGCGCGGGGGCCGAACCAGAAGGTGGCGATGTACGTCGCGCTTGTCACGCTGGCCATGTTCGCCGGATCGCTGCCGCTGGCCGTCTACGGCGGCTTCGTGCGCGAGAGGAGGTTCGGATTCGCCAACCAGACGTTCGCCGCCTGGCTGGGCGACCGGGGCAAGGCGCTGCTGGTGGCCGTGGTGCTGCAGGCCCTTTTCTTCACCGTCCTGTACGCGGCGATCCGCCGGCTGGGCCGGCGCTGGTGGCTGGCCGGTGCCGGCCTGTCCATGGTGTTTCTCGTCATGGCCCTCGCCGTGGCGCCGGTGATGATCGCGCCGCTGTTCAACACGTTCGAGCCGCTCGAGGACGGGCCCCTGCGGACGGACATCCTGGCGATGGCCCGCTCGCAGGGGATTCCCGCGGAGGAAGTGTACGAGGTGGACGCCAGCCGGCAGTCGAGCCACAGCAATGCCTACGTCGCCGGGCTCCTCGGCACGCAGCGCATCGTGCTCTACGACACCCTTCTGCAGCAATTCACTCCGCGCGAGATCAAGGTCGTGATGGGGCACGAGATGGGCCACTACGTCCTGAACCACATCTGGCGGTTCGTGGCCTTCCTGTCGGTGTTCGTCCTTCTGGGCTTCTTCCTTGTGGATCGGGTGTCGCGGCGAATCGTCGAGGGCCGGCCGGCGTTGGGGATCTCTTCTCTTTCGGAGCCGGCCTCGCTGCCCGTGCTGCTCCTGGTCCTCGACACCTTCCTGTTCCTGGCCGGTCCCGCCCTCTCCACCTTCAGCCGCATTCAGGAACACCAGGCCGACGAGTTCGGGCTCGATGCGACCCGGGATCCGGTCGCGGGGGCCTCGGCCTTCCTGAAGTTCGGGCGGCTCGACCTCGGCGAGTACCACGTCCACCCGTGGATCGAGGCCCTGCTCTGCAGCCACCCGAGCCTCGGCAGCCGGGTGCGCTTCGCACAGGACTACGCGCGGCAGCACGGGATCACGGAGGAAACCCCGGCGGCGGGCACGGCGCCGTAGCGCGGAGACTCCCGGCGGCGGACCCCTGCCTCGTCGCGCTTCAAGAGTCCGCCGGAAGTCAAACAGGGCGCCCGCCTGGGGGGCTTCAGTTCCCCCGGGAGGTGACCATCCGGGAGGCGGGCGGGCGGGGCGGGGGCTCGCCGTAATAGAGATGCAGGGCCTCGACGTAGGCGTCGGCGACCTTCTGCCGGTGGGCAGGGTCTGACAGCAGGAGGCTGTCGGCACGGTTGCTCAGGTTGCTCACCTCGACCAGCACCTGGACCGGCACTTCGCTGCAGCGCAGGACCGCAGGGACCCATGACCGGCGCCGCCGGACGATGCGCTCGCGCACCGGGTCGTAGGGATGCACCGCCACGCCGCTGGCCCGGAACGCCTTCACCAGTGCCGACGCGAACTGGCGCGACAGGCCTTCCGACCGCTCCCTCTCGGCGCGCGTGAACGACACGTACGGATGCTCCCGCGCCTCGCGGGTGCGGGCGTACACGGGGCCGGTGTACCCGTAGCGGCCGCGGCGGTACGCCTCGCCCGGCACGTAGACCATCGCGCCGCCCAGGCCCGGGTGGCGCGCGTCGGCGTGCAGGCTGGTGAAGACAATCTTGAGCGGGTCGCTGCCCTCCGACACCAGCCGGCGGAAGTGGGCGTTCGTCAGGTACCATCTCAGATTGACGCTGACGTTAGGCTCGGTCAGGGGGAACGGCGGGTCGGTCAGGAGGACCTCCGCCTTGTTCCGGACCAGCCGGGTCGACTCGCGGATCCGGTAACCCTCCTTCCGGTCCCTGATGGTGGTCAGCACCCGCGCCGCGGTGTCCTGCTCCAGCCTCGCCTTGATGCGGCAGAGAACGTCATAGACGTACTCGTGTTCCGAGATGCCGTTGTGCGCGGCGCCGCGATCGCGCCCGCCGTGCCCCGCGTCCAGGATCACCGTCACGCCATCGAGGTTACGGCTGCGCGACGGGTTGGTGTAGCGGGCGATTTTCAGCCGGCTCTTCTCCCAGGCCTGGCGCCGGGGATCCCGGCCGGGCAGGTATTCCGGGAGCAGGTCGTCCATGGGGATCTTCACGGCATGGCCGGTGGGGATGGCGGTGACGTCCTGGATGCCGTTGCGCGCGGCGATCGCCAGCGCCAGATCGTTCACGTCGTGGCTGTCGACCCGCCCCGTGAAGCGCATCACGACCGAGTAGAGGGCCTCGCCGCGCTTCAGCCGGTACTTCCCGAAGGCCCCGGCCTCATCGGCGCCGAAGGTGAGCTGCCCGGTGGCGTCGGTCACCGGGCCGCTTGGCGGCCCGGCGGGCGGCGCCGGCCCCGGCTCGGCATCGGGGGGGACCTCGGTGAAGTCGTCGCTTGCGACGTCGCCGTCGGCCGGCGGCGCAATCCGGCCGTCGGCGAGGGGCGACGCCGCCAGGCGCGCGAAGGGCGGCAGCAGCAACTCGGCCGGCACGACGATCTCCTGCCCCTGCGACGGGATCAGCCCGGGAAGCCCGTTGCGGTCGGCAAGAGAAGCGAAATTCTCCCCACGGCCCGTCAGCCAGAGCGACAGGCTCCAGAGGCTCTCCTCCGAGGCGCGCTGCCGCCCGGCCCCCGCGCGGTGGACCCAGCCGCCGTCGCGCGGGCCGTCCCCGGGGTAGAGGTCCAGGATCGCCTTCACCTTGTAATCGTCGTTCAGAGAGGCGTAGGGAATGAGCAGGACGCCTCCCGCGGCGGGCAGGCGATCGCCGTTTCGGGAGCGGACCTGCGCCAGCTCGCGCAGGTCCGCCAGGTACCGGTGGCCGAGCGAGACATAGGAGTCGCCGGCTCGCACCGGCACCTCGAGCGCCAGATCCTTGCCGCTTTCCAGCACGGCGCGCTCGCCGGGCGGGAGCGGTCCCACCCCTGCGGCGCGCTCCCGGGGGGGATCGAGCCGGCGCGCCGGCGGCGCGTCCGGCGGATCGGCCCTGTCCGCCGCCGTGCCGCCCGACGCTGCCCCCAGGCACGCCGCCAGGGCCGTGGCCGCAGCGAGACGGCGCAGGGGGAGGCGGTCCCGTCTCACGGTTGTCCCGCGAGCGGCGGGGAGTGCTGGTGGAACTTCAGCTCCGCCTCGAGCGCCGCGGCCAGGCGCAGGACGGTCTCCTCATCGAAGCGGCGGCCGACGATCTGAAGACCAATCGGCAGGCGATCGCGCGTCAGGCCGCAGGGGATCGAGATCCCCGGCAGGCCCGCGAGGTTGAGGGTGACCGTATAGATGTCCGAGAGGTACATCGCCAGGGGGTCGTCGGCCTTTTCTCCGAAGCGGAAGGCCGGGGTCGGTGAAGTCGGCGTCAGGATCACATCCACCTTCTCGAAGGCGCGCTCGAAATCGCGGCGGATCAGCGTCCGGACCTTCTGCCCTTTCAGGTAATAGGCGTCGTAGTACCCGGAGGACAGGACGTACGTGCCGAGCATGATGCGCCTCTTGACCTCGGCGCCGAAGCCCTCGGTGCGCGTGCGCGTGTAGAGAGGGACCAGTTGCTGGGCGCCCCGGGCGCGGTGTCCGTAGCGCACGCCGTCGTAGCGCGCGAGGTTGCTGCTGGCCTCGGCGGTGGCGATGATGTAGTAGGCGGGAATGGCGTAGCCGGTGTGCGGCAGGGAGATCTCCTCCAGGCGCGCGCCCAGGCGCTCGGCGATCCGGAGCGCGGACCTGACCGAGGCGTCGATCTCCTTATCCATACCGGCCGCGAAGTACTCGGCTGGCACGCCGAGGCGCAGGCCCGAGGCGCCGCCTCGCAGGGCCGCGAGGTAGTCCGGGACGCCCTCCGGGGCCGAAGTGGAATCGAGCGGGTCGTGGCCGGCGATGACCTGCAGGACGCGCGCCACGTCCTCGACCGTCAGCCCGAAGGGGCCGGCCTGATCGAGCGAGGAGGCGAAGGCCACCAGACCGTAGCGCGACACCCGGCCGTAGGTCGGTTTCATGCCGGGGATGCCGCAGAAGGCCGCAGGCTGCCGGATCGATCCGCCCGTGTCGGTGCCGAGCGCGGCCGGGACCGCGCGCGCGGCCACGGCGGCCGCCGATCCGCCGCTCGATCCGCCCGGCACGCGGTCGAGGGCCCATGGGTTCGCAGTCTTCTCGAAGGCCGAGTTCTCGGTGGAAGATCCCATCGCAAACTCGTCCATGTTCGTCTTGCCCAGGATGACCGCCCCCGCCCGGCGCAGGCGGGCCACGCAGGTGGCGTCTTCGATCGGGACGTGGTGCTCGAGTATGCGCGAGCCGCACGTGGCGGGCGCGCCGCGCACGCACAGGACATCCTTGACGGCAATCGGCACGCCGGCGAGAGCGCCGGGAGGACGCCCCGCGGCCCGCTCGCGGTCGACCCGCGCGGCCTCCCCCAGGGCCTCCGCCTCGAGCAGAGCGCGGAACGCCTTCAGGCGCGGCTCGAGGGCGCGGGCGCGCTCGAGGTGGGCGCGGCAGACCTCGACCGCGCTCGCCTTTCCGGAGGCGACCAGCGACTGGATCTCGCCGATCGTCCGGCCGGCGAGCCCGCTCACCCGATCACCTTCGGGACCTTGAAGTGGCTGCCGTCGGACTCCGGGGCGTTCGCGAGCGCCTCCTCGCGCGGGATCGAAGGCCGGAGCGCGTCATCCCGCAACGCGTGCGAGCCGCTTTCGACATGGGAGGTCGGCTCGATGGCGGAGGTGTCGATCTCGTTCAGGCGCGCCACGTAGTCGAGAATCGAGCCGATCTGGCGCGTGAAGCGGTCGATTTCCTCCCCGGTGAATTCGAGGTTGGCCAGCTTCGCGAGGTGCAGGACTTCGTCTCTGGTGATCGCCATGGGCGGTGCGCCTCGCCACGGATTATACCCGAGTCGTTGTGGTAGCCTGTGGAGCATGAGCCGGGGATCGACGCAGGGGCAGGCGCGCGCCGCCGTTCCGCGGCGGGTCCTGGTCGCGGCCGCCGCGGCGCTTCTGTCCATCCTCGGCGCCGCGCCCGGGGCGGCCGCGGAAGGCGATGAGGCGGAGCGGCCGGCGGGGGCGGTGCGCGTCACCATCGAGACGGTCGCCGTGGACCGCCGGGGCACCCTGTCCCTGGGAACCGATGTCGCCGACGTCTTTTCGGGCAGCACCGGCGTGCTGAAGAAGGCGGCCACCCTGATCAGCCGCACCGACAGCCAGGCGCGCGAGATGGTGGAGCTGACCGCCCGCCTCAGCCCCACTCTGTCCGCGGCCGGAGGATGCGCCCTGCGCATCGAGACCGAGACGCGCAGCGTCCTCGCCGGGGCCAAGGCCGGCTCCAGACCGCGCCCGCCCGATCGCGTGCGCGCGGCCATCGTCCTGAAGCCTTATGAAGAAAAGCTCGTCGAAGTGTATTCCTCCGCCGTCACCCAGGGAAAGCTGGCGTTCCGGGTGCGCTGCGGCACGCCCGCCGCGGACTCCGAGCCGGAGGCACGTTTTGTGGACTTCGTCCTGACCGTGTCCCGGGGCGAGGGAGACGAGGAGCCGAAGCCGATGAAGAGCAACCGGCTGCGGGCGGCGATCGGACGCGAAGCAGGCAATCACTTTTCCTTCAACGTGACCCTCGAGCCCGACGCGGCCGGGGCCAGGCGCTATCGCAAAGAGGAAGTGGAGGTGACCCTGACCCCGGCCCTGGTTTCGGGGGGCCGGCTTCAGGTTGAAGTCGCCCTGCGGGGCGAGCTGGCCACCGTGAGCGCCGACGCATCGTCCGCCGCGCACCCCTTCGCCCACATGGACACCATGGTCCTTGCGCCGGGCGAGACGGACAGCCTCGACATCGACGTGCGCTCTTCCGGCGCCGAAGAGGGCTGGTCGCGCGTGCGCTACCGTCTCGGCGTCACCGCCGCCTTCTGACCCGCGGCGCCGCTGAACGGCGGCGGCGTATCCGCCGCACCTCGGGAAGGCCCCGCCGGCAAAGCGCGTCCGCACCGTCACCCGGTCATCCTGCGCCGCCGCTCGCAAGGTGATTCAGGGCAATCGTCTGTCCCGAGGGCGTGTTTCAAGTGGTGCCGGAGGATCTCACGCGGTGACGGGGAGGGCAGCCACACGGCTGCGGGGCCGTCCGAGAGCCCGCCGGAATCTCCGCGAATTTCAGCGGAGCAGGCGGGCCGAGGCCGAGCCGAGCGCGCCTGTGAGCCAGAAAACTTACAAAATGAGCACGACCGTGCCGGCTCATCCGGGCGCGCGGAGGCGTGCCCCGCAGCCGTGTGGGTGCCCTCCCCGTGGCCTGCTGGAGGTCCCCCGGTGCGGTTTGACTTGCGGCGGCGCCATCGGCAACAATATCGCCCGTTTCGCTCGCGCACGCGCTTTCCCGCTGGCTCATTCC
>JACOUZ010000226.1 GCA_016177515.1 Acidobacteriota bacterium | reverse complement strand
TCAGCGGGGCGCCGCTCAAGACCGCCTCCCCGATCCGGTCAGGCTCCTACCGGACGGCGGCATCGGAGCGGACGCTCCCGTCTGTGAGCGACGGGTAGTCGACCAGAGATTCGTGGGACTTCTCGATGGCATCGCGCTCCACGAACGTGATCTCCGGCGTCTCCGCGCGATTCAGGTACTGCATCTCGCTCGCCCCGGCGACATAGTGGGTGCAGTGCACGACCGACTGCATCCAGCGGAGCCGCGTGTCGCGCGCCGGGCTGATGCTCTCCTTCCGGGGCTCGCGCCAGGGAATCTCCAGATACTCGTCCCCGCCCCGATGAAGGGTCAGGCGTCCCTCGCGGCAGCGGGCCCGGACCAGCTCGTCCTCGTAGAGCAGATCGACGTAGAAATCCGTCACGTCGATCGCCTTCTCCCTCACCCCGGGATCGCCGGAGCGCACGACCTCCATTCCTTCCAGGAGGCCCAGCCGCCTGTACATCTCGAGACAGAAACCGGCCACCGTGTCGGCCCGGACGGACCGGAAGATCGCAACCAAAGCCGGCGGGACGAAGCACGGCAGCAGGCGGGCCGTTTTCTCCTGCCAGTCGTCCCGGATCCGCTTGGCGTACAGCGGCGCGTACTTCTTCTGCAGCTTGCCCAGGTGATCGAAGTTCAGCCTCTTGAGATCCCCCGTCTTCAGGTCCCGCAGGGGCGTGGTCGTCTCGCGATAATCGTGGTCGCTGTCGTGGCAGAAATAGACGATCCGTCCACCGATCTCCCGCTGCAGCCGGCGGGCGGTCAGGACCTTCGCGTAGAAGAACCGTTTGGGGAAGAACCCGCAGGGCTGCTGGCCGAAGCAGATGACCGGATCGCTCATGTGAGATAAGGACGCGCTTCGTGGCCGCCGGGCCCACGAGCCACCCGCGTTGACCCCCCGCGATGAGAAGGATGAAGGGTATCATCCCTCCCCCCGACTGACCAACCGGGGCAAGGTGCGAACGGGCGAGGCGCGACCTGGCGGGACTGGTGCGGCGGATCGCTTGCCTTGCCGGGGCGAGGACCGCTATAAGAGGATGCGAGGATCTGATGAGCCAGGAGGCGCCCGGCATCGTGGTCGTGGATCGCAGGATCGATCCTGTGGAGCTTGGCCGGCTCGTCGCTCTCTATTTCGGCGACATGGTCAAGATCGTGATCGATGTCCGGAGGCGGGTGGCAGCGGTGGGGGGAGAGCTCCACGCCATCCGCCCCTCCTTGGGCAATCGCAGCATGGAGATCCAGGACGCCGACACGCGGGGGGCGGTCCGGGAAATCACCCTGGCCTTGATCGGCCGCGGTGAAGAGCTGCCGCAATGAGAGGCCAGCACGCGTCGCTGTCGGCGCAACGGTGGGCATGCTTCTCGTTCGACCAGCAGGTGCTGATGATCGGGAACGAGATGAACCGTGGCGCGAAGCTCATGGCTTTCACGGACGGGGAGCGCCTGCGCGCCAGCTACGAGCGCATCCTGGCCCTGGTCGACCTGACGGTGCAGGTCGAGGAACGGCCGTCGCGGCGGCGGGAGCTCCTGCGCTGGCGGGATCTCGTCGCCGCCCTGCTGATTTCCGAGACCGCTGCTCCGCAAGCCCATGCGGAAGCCTTCCGCTGCCTGCTGCGCTTCACACCCGCCGCCTCGGCTCAGATCCCTCTCGTCCTCAGCCCGCCAGGGCCTTCTTGATCTCCCCGACCAGGTAGAGCGAGCCGCTGATGACGACCAGGCCGTCGGGGCCGGCGGCGCCACGGGCGAGGCGCAGGGCCGCCTCGATCGAGTCCGCCTGCGCCACGTCGGGATGGCGGGCCCGGACGAGGCGGCGGAGGACCTCGGTCGTCTCGCCGCGGGAGACGGGCACGCGGGTGACAATAACCTTGCGCGCCAGGGGGCAGAGGATGTCCAGCATCTCGCCGGCCGGCTTGTCCTTCATGGCGGCGAAGAGGAGGACCGTGCCGCGGGCGCGCCGGTGCTCCTTCAGGTAGGCGGCGAGCGTGGCGCAGCCGGCGGGGTTGTGGGCGCCGTCGAGGAGGAGCTCGGGCCGGCCGGGAACGAACTCGAGACGGCCGGGCCAGACGGCCCGGCCGAGGCCGGCTGCGATCGACCGGCCGTCGATGCCGCGCACGCCGGCGGCGGCGAGGATCTCGGCGAGGAGAACGGCAACGACCGCGTTCTCGACCTGGTGGACGCCGCGCAGGGACAGGGCGAGATCGGGATAGCGCCCTCCGGAAGGTGTGGTGAGCGAAAAGACCGGCGGATCGGGAAAACGTCCGGGTCCACCAGATGTTTCCCCGGCGCCACCCCCCGCCGGTTGCACGGCGCACGCCGACGTCAGGGTGAGCGGCGCTCCGACGCGCGCCGCTTCGGCGCGGATGGTCTCGAGGGCCGCCGGCACCTGGGCCGTGATGACGGCCGGCACGCCGTTTTTCAGAATGCCGGCCTTCTGGCCGGCGATCCCGGCGACCGTGTCTCCGAGCCACCGGGTGTGATCCATGGCGACCGGCGTGATGGCGCAGGCCAGCGGCCGCACGACGTTGGTCGCGTCGAACCGGCCGCCCATGCCCACTTCGAGGACGGCGATCGGCACCCGGCAACGGCTGAAATGGAGAAACGCCAGGGCGGTCGTGGCCTCGAAGTAGGTCGGCGGGTCGGCCTGCAGGCGGGCCTCGGCGGCGATGGCGTCACGCACCTCCCCGGCCAGCGCCGCGACGTCGTCCGGGGCGATCATCCGGTCCCCGGCGACGATGCGCTCTTCGAAGCGGACCAGGTGGGGGGAGGTGTAGACGCCGGGAGCCAGTCCGCCATGCCTCAGGATAGACGCCAGGCAGGCGGCGACCGACCCCTTGCCGTTCGTGCCGGCGATCAGAACGGAAGGGAAGGTCGTCTGGGGATTGCCGAGACGGTCCAGGAGCGCCTCGATCCGGTCGAGTCCCGGCCGGATGCCGAGCACCTCCAGAGAATCGAGATAGGCGAGCGCCTCCCGGTAGGTCATCGGGTGGAAGGATACGCCAGGGCCGGCCCCGGCGACTCACGTGCCGCCGGAGATCTCCTCGAGCGTGCGGCCGCGGGTCTCCTCGCCGAGGGCGACGACGCCGATCGAGCCGGCGACCAGGACGGCGGCGAACATGACGAACACGGCGGTGAAACCGCCGCCCCAGGCGCCCATCAGCTTGCCGACGACGAGGGGGGCGATGACGCCCCCGATGCGGCCGAAGGCGGCGGCGGACCCGGTGCCGGTGCCGCGCAGCCAGGTCGGGTAGAGCTCGGGGGTGTACCCGTAGGTCACACCCCAGGCGCCCAGGTTGAAGAACGACACGAGGCAGCCCCACAGGATCAGGTCGTGCGGCGTCCGGGCGCTGCCGAAGGCGTACGAAGACGCCGCGCACAGGAGCATGAACGGGAC
>JACOUZ010000225.1 GCA_016177515.1 Acidobacteriota bacterium | reverse complement strand
AGCCCCGAGGCCCTCCAGGGGACGGCGTTCGACGCCGGAGCGAACCGGAACAGGATGGAGGATCTGTGCGCCCGCCTGGAGCGGCTGCTGCCGGGGGGCGGCACCGCGCCCGACGAGGCCCTCTCACCCGTGACCCGACTGGCGACCCTGTGGCGCGAGGCGCTCGCCTCCAACACCATCGGCGGCAAGGTGGCCGAGGAGGCCAGGCAGCGTGCCGCCGCCGAAGAGGTGACCAGGGCGCGCGCCGCCTGGCAGAAGATCGGCTACGTGCACGAGGACGACCGCCGGACGCTTGGCGCGCGCTTCGAGCGGGCCTGCCGCCGCCTGGCGCCGCCGGCCGAGCGCAGCCCCGCCCCGCCCCGGCCGCGGCGGCCCGCCACATCCGGCAGACGCTGAAGCACTCAGCCGGCGCCGTACACGCGGCCGCCGCGTTCTGCGATAATGACGGCTGCCCCGCACCGCAGGCGCCGCCCGGCGCCGGCCGGAGGCCAGGAGGGACGGAGCCGGTGAAGACGATCCGCAACAAGACGTTCAGGCCCCTCAAGCTCACCTTCTCCGGCGGGAAGGTCCTGCATCTCGGCCCGGGGAAAACCGGCCAGGTGCCCGACACCGCGCTGCAGCGGAGGTCGATCCAGGAGCTGATCAGAGCCGCGGTCCTCGAGGTCATGGACGGTGGCCCGGCGCACTCCCAGGACAGCGGCGGACAAGGTGTGGCCCCCCACGAGGCCACGCGCGGCCACAAGCCCGGGATGACCACGCCGACGAAGAGCCAGCGCGGCGGCTGAGACCTCCTACCTTCCCAGCCAATCCGGCAGGGCCGTGGTCAGGGCGGGGAAGTAGGTGATGACCAGGACCCCGGCGAGCAGGACCAGGAGCATCGGCACCACGGCGCGGTAGACCTCCAGGAGCGGCTTGTCGAAGCGGTAGGAGGACAGGAACAGGTTCATCCCGACCGGCGGCGTCAGATAGCCGAGCTCCATGTTCGCCAGGAAGATGATCCCCAGGTGGACCGGGTCGATGCCGAACGCCTCCCCCATCGGGACGATGAGCGGCGCCACGACGACGATCGCCGAGAAGATGTCCATCAGGCAGCCGACCGCGAGCAGGAAGAGGTTGAGCGCCAGGAGAAAGACGAGCGGCGAGTCGATCGCCCCCTGCACCCAGGTGGCGGCGCGCGCCGGGACCTCGGCGTCCACCAGGTAGGAGGTGAACCCGAGCGCCACGCCGAGGATGAGGAGCACCCCTCCGACCAGGACGCCGCACTCGGTCATGGTGTGCAGGAGGTCGTCCTTGAGCTTCAGATCGCGGTAGACAAAGGCCTCCACGACAAAGGCGTACAGGGCGGTCAGGGCCGCGGCCTCCACCAGTGTGGCGAAACCGCCGTACAGGCCGACCAGCACGACGATCGGCAGGAGCAGCTCCCACTTGGCGTCCCGGACGGCGGCCCAGGCCTCGCGCGGGTCGAAGCGTCGCTCCGCCGCAGAGATCCCCCCGGCCTGCAGGCTCCCCCACGAGCCGGCGAGCAGGAGCATCAGGACCCCCGGGAGGAATCCCCCGAGGAACATTCTGTCGATCGGCGTGTGCGCCACGATGCCGTACAGAATCACCGGCAGGCTCGGCGGGAAGAGGAGCCCGAGCGAGCCGCCCGCCGTCAGAAGGCCGAGCGAGTGCTTCTCCGAGCAGCGCGCCGCCAGAAGCACCGGCATGAGGAGACCCCCGAGCGCCAGGATGGTGACCCCGGAGGCCCCGGTGAAAGAGGTAAAGAAGGCGCACACCAGGACCGCGGCGATGGCCGGCCCGCCCCGCACCCAGCCGGCCAGGGCCTGAAAGACCCGCACCAGGCGCTTCGAGGCCCCCCCCTCGGCGAAGAAGTAGCCAGCCAGGGTGAACAGGGGGATGGTCGGCAGGGTCGGCGACACCACGAGGCGGTAGGTTTCGACGGGGATCGACGCGATCGGGACACCCTCGCCCCAGAACAGGATCAGGGCCGCCCCGCCCAGCGCCGCGAAGACGGGGGCTCCCAGCGCCGTCGCCAGGAACAGCCCCGCGAAGGCGGGGACGACGAGAACTCCCGGCGAGAGCGGCGGTCGCGCCACGACGTAGAGCGACAGGGCCACCAGAAACACCGACACGGCCCGGCCAATCCGGGAGTAGGAGGCGTGGCGCAGGAGGCGCCAGGCAACCATGGCGAAGCCCAGGGGCAGCATCGCCTCGACCGCCCAGAGCGGCACGCGGCCGACCAGGAGCTTGCCGCCGGCGCGCTCGGTGAGGACGAGCTGCACGCTCGCGGCGCACAGGAGCGCCGCGACGGTGGCCGCGACCGATCCGCTGAAGATGCGCGCCGCCGAGCGCGCGCCGCCGGTGAGCAGCGTCGCGCCGGTGGACAGCGACAGGAGCCGCGCCTCGCGCGCCGCCACGGCTCCGCCGAGCATGCCGACGGCGAGCGTCAGGTGCTGCACGATGCTGCTCGACCCCGGGATGCCGAACCCGAGAGTCGTGCGCAGGGCGATCTCGGCAATCGGGACGACCGCCATGGCGGCGAGCAGCAGGGACAGAAGGCCGTTCTCGGTGAGGAGAGCCGCGCGCCGCCAGCCGGCGCGGCGCCGTTCCCGCGTGCGCCGGACCCCCGTCCCGGCGAGGATCTCGTGCGGGTCTTTCCAGATGGAGCTCATCCGCCCGGCCCGCCGCCCGCCGGCTTCCCCGCCGACGAGCGGTGCTCGTCGCGCAGCCGCAGAGCTTCGTCGAACAGTTTCGGGGGGACGATCGGGCCGCGGATCTTCGGGTAGGCGCCCTCGGCGGCGCGGCGCCAGGCGGCCTCGATCTCGGGAGTGACCGGAACGATCCGAAGTCCCCGCTTCTTCATCGCCTCGATCGCCTGCTCGTTGGCCGCGCGGATCTCCCCCTTCAGCCGCTCGCCCGCCTCGGCGGCGGCCCTCAGGAGGAGGGGTCGCGCCTGGGCGGGGACCTTCTCCCACGCCTTCCTGGTTAGCACCGTCGCGCCGACGAGCGGGGCCCACTTGAGGTCGAGCAGGTGCGGCGCCAGGCCGAACCACTGCGACGCCAGAGCGAGGAGCGGCGTCGTGTCGAAGGCGTTGATGAGGCCCGACTGCAGGCCGGGCAGGATGTCGGTCGCCGCCAGCGGGATCGGATGAAATCCCGACGCCTTCCACAGCTCGACCGCGTCGTTGTCACCGGCCCAGACGAACAGCTTCATCCTCCGGAGGTCGTCCGGCGTTCTGAACGGCTCCTTGGAGAAAAACATTACCCAGCCGGCGTCCCCCCAGTTCAGGACCAGGAAGTCTTTTTTCTCGAGGCTCCTTTCCAGGACCGGGCGCAGCCGCTCGCGCACGTGGTCCAGCTCCGCGTACGAGCGGTACAACATCGGGACCGAGAGCGCCGCCACCGATTCGTCGATGTCCGACAGCCCCACGGAGGTCAGCGCGGCCGCCTGGATCTGCCCGACCCGCATCTTGCGCACCAGGTCGGGCTCGTCCCCGAGGACCCCGCCTGGGTAGATGCGCAGCGTCACGCCGCCTCCCGGCGCCTGCTTCCACTTCTCCCCCATCTCCTTGAAGATCTGGTGCCACGACGAGCCCTCCGGCGCGCTCGTCCCCATCTTGATGACGACCGCGGGGGCGGCGGGCCCGCCGGCCGCCATGCCGGCGGCCGCGGCCGGGCCGGCCGCGGCGAGGCAGGCGGAGAGGGCGGCGATCGCCGGGAGCACGATGTTCGCGGGGAGAGGGGTGAGCGCCGGCATTCTCATGGTCTCGGGATGAAGCTCCGCGCCGATCCTACCCGGCGAACAGCAGCTCGGCGCGCGCCAGGAGCCAGCGCGCCCGCCGCTGCATCGTCAGGTTCGCGAGCCGCCACTCCGGGCGGGCGTCCACGTCGATCGCGAGCGCCCGCTGCAACAGGGTCTCGAACTCGGCGCGATCCTGCAGTCGCACCGAAACCGTCTCGGCCAGGTCCACCAGAGGGGCGGCCCGCATCCCTCCCGACAGCCGGAGCGCCTCCTCGAAGTGCGCGCGCGCCCGTTGCGCCGAACCTCCCATCGCATCCGACCGGCTTCCTTCGAAGGCGATCAGGAACTCGTGGATGGCGCCGTGATCGAATTCGGGGTCGAGAGCCAGGCCCCGCTTCATCAGCGCCTCGACGATCGGCAGGTCCGCCAGCAGCTCCGGATCGTCTTTCTTCATGGCGATCGCCGCGCCCCAGGCCGCCGCCGTCCAGTAGAGGAGCGGCACGTCCTCCCGGCGCGCCTGCTGCGCGGCCGCCCCGCCCCCCGCGCGCAGCGCCGCCGCGATGCCGTCGTGGCGGGCCTCCAATCCGCGCAGGCCGTAATCCCGCGCCCGGAGATAGAGCTTCCGCGCCCGCTCCCGCAGGGCCGCGGCCGCCTCCAGGTCCTCGTCATCCCTCTCGTCCGCCTCCTCCTGGACGAGCGAACGGCAGAGCTTCGCGCACCAGCGTCGGATCGTTGTCGGAGGCGTAGGTCGCGCCGCTCTCCGCCAGGGCGTCTCCCAGCCTGTTGATGGCGAATTTCCGGATGGAGCAGGCGGTTCCCGCGGCCAGGGCGCAGGCGGCGGTCACCAGGAGCGCTCCGGCGTGCACGTGAGGACGCCTCATTCCGCGGGCCTCGTCTCGAGAAGGACGGACGGCAGCAGGCAGCCGGCAAACTATCACGAGCCGGAGCCGCCTGCAAATCGCGAACGGGCCCTGGACTCGGGTTAAGATGTGCTCCGCTCGCCTCAAGAATAAGGAGAAGCGGATGATCGGACACCCCCGGGCGGCCATGGCATTCCTCTTCCTCATCACCTTCGCCGCGGCGCCGATCGCGGCCCCGGCGCCCGCCACCCTCGGGAACGCCCGCGAGGCCGACCCCGCCGGCCTCCTGCACTCGACCTTCTCGATTTGCGCCGTCGATCCGAAGAGCGGGGAGAGCGGCGTGGCGGTGACCACCCGCGTGCCGTTCGTCGGGCGAGCCGTACCCTGGGCGCGGGCCGGCGTCGGAGCGGCCGCGACCCAGGCCTGG
>JACOUZ010000039.1 GCA_016177515.1 Acidobacteriota bacterium | reverse complement strand
TGCCGCAGCCCGAGGGTCCGGCGATCGAGACGTGTTCCCCCTTCTTGATTTCGAGGTGGATGCTCGCCAGGGCGTGCGTCTCCACCTCGTCGGTGTAGAAAACCTTGGTCACTCCCTCCAGCTGGATCAACGGGCGGCCGTTTGCGCTCATGCGGTCTCCTGGAACGAGGTTCAGTTCAGACGAAGCCGATCGAAGGCGTCCCACGCCGAGGTGTCCGACAGGATCACCTGGTCGCCGGCCGCGAGGCCGGCGAGGATTTCCACGGTGTTCACGGAGGAGCGCCCGAGCTTCACCTGCACGCGGACGGCGCCCTTCCCGTCGTCCGCCAGGCGGAACAGTCCGACGACGCCCTGCTCCTGCCCGAAGGCGGGGCGGCCGACGTACAGGACCTCGTTCAGCCGCTCGAGCTCGATCGTCCCCTCGACGCTCAGGTCGGGTCGCGCGCCCTTCGGCAGGGGCCCCGTCAGGGCCACGTCCACGGTGACCGTGCCGGCCAAAACGGCCGGGTCGATGCGCGACACCTGTCCCTTGACGATCCCGTTGCGGGTGTCGATCGAGGCGGGCTGGCCGATCTGGATGTCCTTGGCCTGGGTCTCGGCGATCTTCAGCTCGGCCTTCAGGCGCCCCGGGACCGTCACCTTCGCGAGCGTCGCCCCGGGCGCCGCGCGCTGGCCGACCTCGACCGGGAGCTGCTGCAGGACGCCTTCGATCCCGGCGCGCACCCGGAGCTGGCGGACCTGGTTGCGCCGCAGCGCCGCCTGGGCGCGGAGCTGCTCGAGGCGCGCCGCCTGTGCCGCCAGCTCGGCCTGGGTCGACTCGGCGGCGATCTCCAGGCGCTGGCGATCGAGATCCTGCCGCGTGTCCAGCTCGTCGGCGCGCGACTGCGACATCTTCAGGGTCAGGTCGGAGATGAGACCGTGGGTCGCCAGCTCCTCGTCGGCCGCGGCCTGGAGCCTGGCCTGCCTGGCGTTCGCCTCCACCGTCGCGAACGCCGCCTTCTGGTCGAGGAGCTGGCTCTGGAGCCTCACCTTCAGGGTCGTGTAATCCGCCTCGGCCGCCTTCAGCTGCCACTCGGCCTCGTCCGCCGTGTTCTCCAGCTCGGGGTTGCTCAGCTCGAGGAGGACCGAGTCCGGCTTGACCGCCGAGCCCGGCTTGATGAGGATCCGCTCGACGCGGCCCTCGGTCGCGGCCGGGATCCAGCGGATCTCCTCCGGCACGAGCGTTCCGAGGCCGCGCACCTGCCTGACCATCGGCCCGCGTTTCACGGTATCGACCCAGACGGTGGCGCGCGACACCGAGGGGGCGGCGGGCTTCAATTGCGACAGCCCGAAGGTGATGGCCGCGAGCACGGTCACTCCGCCCACCCCGTACAGCGTGCGGGTGATCGCTCGGCTGCGCTTGTTGATCTGGCGCGGCACGTCCATGGATCGAGTCCTCTGCTGACGGCCTTGCTCCGCCTGCTGCCCGATCCCTGAGCGAGATCCGTACCAATCGGCGCCGCGCGCGCAAGTCGCTGCCGGAGAGCGTGATGGGATTGGGCGGAGAGGAGCGCGGGGCCCCGGAACGTCCGGTTGTGGGACGCGAGGTTTCCGGAACCGAGACGGCCAGCCCACAAAACGTATTGACTCCCGGCGAGGTCGGGCGTACATAGGTGCACAGGCGGGTCCGTTCCTTCGCGTCCTGAGTCGCGTGGTCAGCCACCCATGAGTTGGCACTCGAAAGGGGGGAATCTCATGTGCGCACCTTCGCATCGCCCCGTTTCCGTGGTCCTGCTCCGGATAACCGGCCTCATCGTCCTATTCATCGCGCCCGCAATCGTCGGATCTGGACTCGTCGCCGTCATCCCCCAGGACTGCTGCATCTTCGTCGGAACGGAGCCGGATGGGGACGTCGGGCGATCGGTCGCCGCGCTCGGCGATGTGAATGGCGATCGGTTTGACGACGTCCTGGTCGGCGCCCCAACTGTCGGCCACGGCAGGGTGTATCTCTTCTACGGCGGACCGGGGGGGTCCTTTCTCAATCCGGCGTGGACCGCCGACGGCACGCAGGTAGGCAGCTTCCCGAGCCAGAAAGCCCTCTTCGGTGCGAGCATCGCGGGCGCCGGCGACGTGAACGCGGACGGCTTCGGCGACTACCTCGTATCCGCGCCCGACTTTGACTGGTTCCAGTTCGAAAGTTACATCCCCGGACCACGAGGGCGCGTGTACGTCTATCACGGCTCGTCCGCCGGCCCCGTGTTCGCCACGGGGCTGACTGCGGACCTCGGTTATGGGACCGGATTCGGTGCGTCGGTTTCCGGCGCCGGTGACATCAACGGGGACGGGTTCGACGACGTGGTCGTCGGAGCCCCGAACAGGAACACCGGGGGCGACAACCAGGTCGATTACATCAAGGTCTTCTACGGATCGGCGAGTGGCCTCTCGCAGACTCGTTCGGTGCGGATCTCCGGGCGGCCGCGTGGCATGTCCTTCGGACGATCGGTCGCCGGCGTTGGGGATGTCAACCGCGACGGGTACGACGACCTCGCGGTCGGCGACCCGAGTCTTGACCAAGTGCACTTCTTCGCCGGCTCCTCCCAGGGACCGGTGGTCCCCGGGATCGCCCTCCGGCGGGCCATCCCGGAGTACGGTTTGGGCTGGTTCGTCGGGCCGGCCGGCGATGTGGACGGGGATGGCTATCCCGAAATCGCCGCAGCAGCCTATGAGTCCTCCAGGGGGATCTACGGGTTCCGCGGCTCGGCGGGCGGTCCGTCGACGGTCCCCGACTGGGTTCTCCCGGGGGACAATCGCAATTTCTCGACCCTCCGTTATTTCTCGGCGGCGGACATCAATCAGGACGGTCATTCCGACATCCTGATCGGTGATGTCGAGTTCGACTCGGATTTCATCGTCGCCGGCCGTGCCTCTCTCGTGCTGGGGTCGGAATCCGGTCCAGCGGCATCTCCGGTGTGGGCCGCGAGCCCTATTCCGCAGGAACGGGCCGCCTTCGGGGCGGCCGCGGCGGCAGGGGCCGACTTCGACGGGGACGGCTTCGCCGATCTGGTCATCGGTGCCCCGGGCTTCGACTCGGAGACGGTCGTCGATGCTGGCCGCGTCGACCTGATCCTGTCCACGGCGCTACCCTGCCTCGATGCCGACGGTGACGGTTACGGGGCGCCGGGGAACGCCGCCTGCCCGTTCGGGCCGGCCACCGACTGCGCCGACGGAGACCCCGGGACTCCGACGGCTGAGACCTGCAACGGCGTGGACGACGACTGCGACGGTCTCGTCGACGAGGAACCCGACGCGGACGCCGACGGTGTCGGTGACTGCCGTGACAACTGCCCGCGCGTACCTAATCCGGACCAGGCAGATGTCGACGGTGATGGCTTTGGAGACGACTGTGACGTCTGTCCCACATTGCCGGATCCGACGCAGAATCCGTGTTTCTGCGCTCTTTGTGTGCCGATCGACATCAAGGTCAGCTTCGATACGCCGGTCGGAAAAGGAGCGGGACTGTTGACCTGGAGAACCGGCGCAGAGTTCGACATCCAGGGCTTCAATGTGGTCGTGCTGGAGCCGCGAGGCCGGGTCCAGCTCAACAACGCGATCATCATGTGCGAGGAGTGCGTGACCGGCGCGGGCCACTCCTACGCGTTTCTTCTTCCGAAGCACAAGAGCGGCAAGAACCTGTACGTCGAGCAGATCCGGGCCAACGGACTTGTAGAGCTATTCGGTCCGGCGGTCAAAGAATAGGGACGCTCCGTGGCCCGCGGCGGAGCCGCCGGGGGATCAGCCCGGCGGGGCCGGCCGCTGTTCCCCGGCGTAATACGCCTTCCCGAGCGCCTCCACGAGAGCAGCGTCGACCAGCCCGCGCGGATTCCCCTCGTGGGCCAGGGCGTGGTCCTTGCGGAAGGCGTCGACCGCCTCGATCGTCTCGGCGTCGAAGGCCCCCCAGGCCTTTTGGAACGCCTCTTCCTTCCGGTCGTACTCTTCGAAGAGGGTCCTGAGGCGGGCCGGATCCCGGCGCATGAGGGCGCGGTCGAAGTCGAGCGGCGGCAGCTCCGGGATCGGCGGGGAGCCGGGCCGCCAGTAGCCGGTCCGGTGCAGCATGCGCTTGAGCTCGACCACGTCGTCCCCCTCGATCGCCGAGAAGGCCCGGTGGCCGAGGCGGCGGGCGGTCGCGTAGTAGACGCGCTTCATCTCGACGACCGGCTCGGGGTGCTCGCCGACGTCGATCGACAGGCTGAGGTGGTCGCCGCCGCGGCCGGGGTCCTTCGGATCGGCGACGCGGATGGCGGCCGACTGGAAGTAACCCCAGCGCTTGTCTCCGCCGGCCTTCTGCCCGGCCTCGAGGGCGAGGATCAGCCGTTCGGCGAACGGCATGCCGGAAGAGGCGGTCGACTCGAAGTGCGAGGCGACGGCGTCGACGACCTGCCGGCCGACCAGAATGTTCCCCTGCACGGTGTAGTTCGTCCCCTGGCGGCTGCCGGCCCAGGCGCTGGTCTCGGAGCCGGTGAAGGCCGCCGCGCGGCCCTGCATGTCGATCACGCCGAGCTGGCGGCGCTCGCGCCCCTGGTCGTCCGCCAGGAGGCGCTTGATGGCGTCCTTCGGCTCGACTTTTTTCTCGAGCAGGTCGAGCGCCTGCGGGCCGTACTCGACCACGGTCCAGGCCTGGGTCGCGGCCGCTCCGACGCCGGCCCGCGCCCAGGGTACGGCTCGCCCGACGAACGGCACGCGGGTGGTCACCGCCACGCCGCTCTCCCCGCTCTTCGGATCGACGGCGCAAATCGAGAAGGTCGAGTGCAG
>JACOUZ010000224.1 GCA_016177515.1 Acidobacteriota bacterium | reverse complement strand
ACACGCTGACCTACGTCAACGCCGGCCAGAACCCCCCGTGCCGGCTGGGAGGTGGCGAGACGATCGACAGGCTGACGGCAACCGGGCCGCCCCTGGGGCTTTTCGCCGGGGCGGCCTACGGGGCCCGGACGCTCGAGCTCGCCCCTGGCGACCTGGTACTGTGCTTCTCCGACGGGGCGATCGAGGGACGCAGCGCCGCCGACGAGGAATTCGGCGAAGAGCGCCTGATCGGCATCGTCAGGCAGAGCCGCGGCGAGAAGCCCGAACTGATCGTGCAGCTCGCCACGTCCGCGGTGGAGCAGCACTCCGCGGCTTCCCCGCGCCAGGACGACACGACCCTGGTCGTGCTGAAAAGGAGGGACTGATGAACGAAGAGCCGCAGACCGTCACTCCCCTCACTCCCGAGGGCCACAGCCTCCCGGCGGCCCTGGTCGCCGGCTCGGTGGCCGCCGCGGCGGGCGCCATGGTGTGGGCGGCCGTCACGGTCTTCACCGGGATGCAGATCGGCTGGATGGCCGTCGGCGTCGGTTTCCTGGTCGGCTTCGCCGTCCGCCGGTTCGGGAAGGGCGCCGACCCGACCTTTCAGATCCTCGGCGCCGTGCTGTCTCTCGTCGGCTGCCTGGCCGGGAACCTTCTGGCGGTCTGCGCCTTCGCCAGCCGGCAGCAGGACGTCCCCCTCATGAGCGTTCTTGCGGGCCTGACCCCGGGGCTCGCGGTCCAGCTGATCGTGAAGACCTTCAGCGGGATGGACCTGCTGTTCTACGGCATCGCCGTCTACGAGGGGTACAGCTTCTCGCGCGTCCCGGCCGCCCCGCCGCCGGTCGCCGGCGCCTGACGGGCCGGGATTCCGTTCGAGAATCCGGACAGGCCGCCGGCCTCGGCCCCGCCTTCAGCCCGCCGGTCGACGCGAGCGCGACCTCCGATCCGAGCGCGCGGCCCGCCCCGATCAGCGCGACCAGTGGCCCGCGATCCAGACCCGGGCGCCCCGGTCACGAACGTAGTGGCCGGGCACCCACACCGGATGGCAGTATCCCGGCTCCACCAGAACGGGGGCCGCCTCGAAATAGTAGGCCGGAGCCGGCGCGTAGAAACCGAAAGCGAAGGCCGGTCCCCCGGCGCGGAAGTACACATTCGCGCGGTGCCGCCGATAGGGGGAATGGTACACATGGTGATACCCTCCCCGGACAACCCGGTGTCCCCTGTGGTGGCCACGGTGATCCGCGAGGGCGGGTGTCGCGAACGCGATTCCCAGGAGCAGGGCCGAAATCACCAGGATTTTCTTCATGGTCGCCTCCTCGATGCGGAGATAGTGCAAAGCCGATGCCCGCAGTGCCTTCCCTGAGAGGCCTCGCCGACGTGCGGCGGGCGGTGATCGCATGCGGGCGCTGCCCGCGCCTGCGCGCCTACTGCCGCCGCGTGGCCCGCGACCGGAAGCGCCAGTTCCGCGACTGGGAGTACTGGGGTCGGCCGGTCCCCGGCTTCGGGGATCCGCAGGCGCGGCTCCTGGTCGTCGGCCTCGCCCCCGCGGCGCACGGGGGCAACCGGACCGGCCGGGTGTTCACCGGCGACTCGAGCGGCGACTGGCTGTACGAGGCCCTGCACCGCTTCGGTTTCGCCAGCCAGCCGGCCTCGGTGTCGCGCCGCGACGGCCTGCGGCTCATCGGCTGCTACGTCAGCGCCGCCGCCCGCTGCGCCCCTCCCGACAACAAGCCGTCGCCCCTGGAGCTCCGGAACTGCCGCCCCTATCTCGAAGCCGAGGTCCGCCTGCTCCGGCAGGTGAGGGTGGTGGTGGCGCTCGGCCGGGTCGCCTTCGAGAGCTGTCTCGAGGCGGCCGGCTGGCGGGACCGGCTCCCGGCTTCACCGAAGCCGCGGTTCTCGCACGGCGCCCTCAGCCGCCTCCCGGACGGGACGGCTCTGCTCTGTTCCTTCCACCCCAGCCGCCGCAACACGAACACAGGGCTCCTGACGCGGTCCATGTGGCACGCTATTTTTCGGAGGGCGCGCGCGCTGGCCGATGCCGGGCCGGGCCCCGCGGGACGGAAAGCGCGTGACGCACCGGGTCGGAAGATGTAGCGCGCCGGCACGACACCCGCGCCCCGAACGGAGTTAGAATGATTCGCCCTGTATGGAGCCCCCCAGTCGCGCAGGGAGGACCGTGGGACCCGAACGGATCGACGTGAAGCAGGCCAAGGAAACGCTGGAGACGGAGAAGGACGCCGTGTACATCGACGTGCGCACCGAGGAGGAGTTCGGCACCGGGCACCCCGAGGGGGCGATCAACATCCCGCTGGGCGCTCCGCATCCGTCTCTGCCGCGCTTCGAGCTGAACCCCGATTTCCTGGACGTGGTGCGCGCCTCCGTGCCGGAGCACACGCCGATCCTCGTCGGCTGCCGGGCCGGCCCGCGCGCCGAGATGGCCGCGAATCTTCTCACGCAGAGCGGCTTTCCCAAGGTGAGATGGGTCATAGGCGGCTTCCACGGCATGACCGACGCCATGGGACTCGTCGTCGCCCCCGGCTGGCGCGAGCTCGGCTTCCCCGAAAGCCGCGAGGCCGGCGAGGGCATCGGCTACCGCTCGCTCCGGAAGAAAGCCGGGAAGGACTAGAAGAACAGCGGCCTGCCGAGAAGCCCCGAGAAGTTGGGCCGGAACCGGGCCGTGTCGTAGTGCGCCGCCACGTCGACGGTGCGCGCGCCCCGGGCGGGATCGGGCAGCTCGGTGTGGGCGTACAGCCCGTCCTTCAGGCAGACCATCCGGCCGCTCATCCCCCGGGCGATCAGATCGACCGACAGCGTGCCGAACGTGTTCGCCACGATCTTGTCGATGGCGTCGGGATTGCCGCTGCGCAGGTCGTAGGCCAGCTCCTGATGGCGGGTCGGCAGCCCCGTCTCCCGGGCGATCGCCCCGGCGAGGGCCTCGCCGACGTTTGCCTTCCTGCGGTGGCCGTAGGCGTCCGGCGGGCCGACCTCGCCGAGCCGGCCCCCCTTCCAGATCGCCCCTTCCGAGATCAGCACCAGAGCGTAATGGTTTTCGTTGCCGGCGTAGTCCTCCTCGACGAGGCGGCAGAGGGCCCGCAGATCGAACGGATGCTCGGGGATGGCGCAGCGGATGTCCGATATCGCCATCGCGGTCCCGAGCGCCGTGAAGCCGGCGTTCCTCCCGAAGATGCGGAACACCCCGACCGTCTCGTTCGAGCCGAGGTGGGTTCTCTGGCGGTTGATGAACTGGTCCGCCCGCGTCAGCGCGGTCTTGAAGCCGATGGCGTACTCCGTGCCGCGCACGTCGTTGTCCATCGTCTTGGGAATCCCGACGACCGGGAAACCGCGGGCGCAGAGGGTGTGCGCGTACCCGAGGGTGTCGTCCCCGCCGATGGCGATCAGCCACTCGATGCCGGCCGCGCGGAGGTTCCGGATCACCTCGTCGGTCAAGTCGAAGAGGTCGTCCCGTCCCTCCACCTTCGGGAGGTCGGCCCGGCGGCCCTGCAGGGCCGGCGGGAGATCCTTGAAGCCGATCCGGTCGGGCCGGGTCCGCGAGGTGTGCAGGAAGGTCCCGCCGTAGCGGTCGACCGTGCGGACCCGCTCGTCGGTCAGGTGCAGGGTGGCGGAGGGCCCCTCGCCCTCGCGGCCGGCGCCCATCTGCGCCGCGCCCTTCCAGCCGCGCAGGATGCCGGTGACGTCGGCGTCGCCGGTGCCGCGGCGGATCCACCCACGGTCCTTGGCGGCGCGGTAGATCGATTTGATGGCGGCGTTCAGGCCCGGGACGTCGCCACCGCCGGTCAGGACGCCGACATGCATGCCGAAGGACCCTCCTCCCTGAACGCGACGGATCTCAGGAGCCAGGCCCGGCTCCGGCCCGCGCCGTGACCAGCGCCGCGGGCGGCGGCGTGCGTACTTCCGCCGGCCGGACGAACCGGGCGGCCAGCGGCCGCCGCCCCGCGACCCCCAGCTGCCGGAACAGAGATTCGAACTTGGTCCGGAGTGTGGTCCTGATCGCCGCCCGCGCCGCCTCGGGGAGCCCCCAGCTTTCCGCCTTGAACGGCCCCCAGGCGTTCTTGCGCGCCTTGTAGAAGAACTGGCCGTCGGTCATCCCCGCCTTGCGCTCCTCCGCGCAGCGGGACGCCACCCAGGCGTACATCGCCGCGCGCAGGTCCCGGGGGAACTCGGGGTGGTCGAGCGCGATGTTCTGGAACTCCGTCGCCAGGTGCACCTCGGCCGCCCCGTGCTTCGGAAATTCCCCGAACGCCTCCGCCGGCAGCGTGCTGGCGCCGTGCTGCACCGCCCCCGCCAGCCCGTATTCGCGCCGCGCGACGTCCGAAAGAGTGCGCAGGCATGCGAAGTCGATGTCGACTCTGGCCACCGTGCCGTCCGGGAGCGGCACCCCGCCGTGGGTCGTTCCGGTCTGGATGGAGACCTTGCTGATCCCCGGCACGGCCCCCGCGCGCCTTTGCAGCTCCTGCCCGAGGCCGTCCATGAAGGCCCGGAGCTCCTCGGGGGTCGAGTTCCGGCCGCCGACCTCACCGATCTCGCCACCCACGGAAACGACGACGCCGGGCGGCTGCAGGCGCCTCACCAGGGCCGTCAGCCCCGCCTGGGTCTCGAAGTTGTCGCGCTGCTGTTCTCGCACGCCGCCGCGCTCCAGCGCCACGAGGGTCGAGGCGTCGATGTCGATGTTGTAGAAACCGGCGCGGACGGCGTCCGACACCAGGGCGCGCAGGGCCCCGATCTCCCCCTCGCGCGCCTCATTCCCGGCCCGAAACTTCTTCGCGTTGACCTGGAAATGGTCTCCCTGGATGAACAGGGGGCCCTGGTACCCCTCGCGCATTGCCGCGGCCAGGACCACCGTGGCGTATTCCTCCGGCGTCTGGGAGGCGTATCTCATCTCGGAGCGCGCCAGCTCGAAGACGACGGGGCCCGCCTCCAGGTTCAGAAGGGCCCGGATGGCCGCCCTCGCCATGTCGTACGCCAGGCCGCGGAGGTTCAGGGCCGGCGTCGTGAAACCGCCGGCCTCCCCGCGGCCCATCGCTTCGTACAGCGGCTGGATCGAGGCGGGCAGGATGCCCCGGATCCGCGCCAGGTCGCGTACGAGCCAGCGGGCCGCCTCCGCCTCGCCGGGACCGCCGAACACCGCGCTTTTGACCAGCCGGTCGGTCGCCTCCCCCTGCAGGGCCTCCGGCCGGAGAAGCGCGACCTCTCCCGCCGGGGAGACGGTGAAGATCCCCTCGAACGCCCGGAGGAGCGCGCGCGCGCCGGCGTCCCCCATCAGTTGATCATCTCCGCCAGCCGGGCCGCCAGGTCGACGACGCGGTGCGAGTACCCCCACTCGTTGTCGTACCAGGCCAGGACGCGTATTTCGTTGGGGCCGATCTTCTGGGTCGACAGGGCGTCGAAGATCGAGCTGTGCGGGTTGCCGATGATGTCCGAGGAGACGATCGGCTCCTCGCAGTACTCGAGGACGCGACCAAGACCCCCCGCCGCCGCCTGGCGCACCGCCCCGTTCACTTCGTCGACCGTCGCCTCGCGGCGGAGCTGGACGACCAGGTCCACGACCGATCCGTCCGGCACCGGGACTCTGATCGCCAGTCCGTCCAGCCGTCCCTTCAGGTGGGGCAGGACCTTGCCCACCGCGCGCGCCGCCCCGGTGGTCGTCGGGATCATGTTGCGCGCGGCGGCGCGCGCCCGGCGGAAGTCCTTGTGCGCCACGTCGGCGAGACGCTGGTCGTTGGTGTAGGCGTGCACCGTGGTCATGAAGCCCCGCTCGATCCCGAAGCGCTCGTCGAGGACCTTGGCCAGGGGCGCCAGGCAGTTGGTGGTGCACGAGGCGTTGGAGACGATGTTGTGGGCGGGGGTGAGGACGTGGTCGTTGACGCCCAGGACCACGATGGCGTCCACCTCGTCCTTGGGCGGGACGGTGAGGATGACCTTCTTCGCCCCCGCCCCGAGGTGCGGCTCGAGCCGGGCGCGCTCGCGCAGGACTCCGGTCGCCTCGATCACCACGTCGGCGCCGGCGGCGGCCCACGGCACGCGTCCCGGATCGCGCTCGGCGCTGAGCGGGATGCGGCGCCCGGCGACGACCAGCGCCCCTTTCTCCCAGGCGATCGGCGGCTCGAACGTCCCCATCACGGTGTCGAAGCGCAGCAGGTAGGCCAGGGCCCGGGGCGGGAACAGGTCGTTGATCGCCACGACCTCCATGTCCTCGCGGTCGTCGACGATCCGGAAAATGGACCGCCCGATGCGGCCGAACCCGTTGATGCCGATCCGGACCTTCACGGCCGTCCCCCCGGGGTCGTCCCCCTCGCGGCCTTCCCGGCTGCGGACTCCCCGTCGATCTCCCGCAGGCGGCGGACGAGGTCCAGCACGCGGTGCGAGTACCCCCAGCCGTTGTTGAACCAGGCGATCACCTTGACGAGGTTCTCTCCCAGGACCATGGTGGCCAGCGCGTCGAAGACGGAGGAGTGGGGGCTGGCCTCGACGTCGCTCGACACGATTGGATCGTCCATGAACTCCAGGATCCCCCGGTACGGCCCCGCGGCCGCCGTCCGCACCACCTCGTTGACGCCGTCCCTGGTGATCGGGCGCCCGGTCCACAGGGTCATGTCCACGAGGGAGCCGTTGGGCAGGGGGACGCGCAGGGCGGAGGCATGGACCCGGCCGGCCAGCTGCGGCAGGACCTCGTCGAGGACGGCGGCGGCGTTGGTCTCGGCCGGCACGATGTTCTCGGCGGCGGCGCGCGACAGCCGCAGGTCCTCGGCCGGGACGTCCGCCAGCCTCTGGGTGCTGGTGTAGGCGTGCACCACGGTGAGGTGGGCCCGGTCGATGCCGCAGGCGCCGTGGAGCGCGGCCAGGAGCGGCGCGGCGCAATGGGCCGTGCAGGAGGCGTTGCTCACGATCCGGTGCTCCGGGCGGAGCCGGTCGTGGTTCACGCCGTACACGACCGAGATGTCCGGCCGCTCGCGCGGCGGCACGCACAGGATCACCCGGCGGGCGCCGGCCGCGAGATGGCGCTCGATCTCGGCGCGCGAGCGATCGCTCCCGGTCGCCTCGACGACGTAGTCCACCCCCAGGTCGGCCCAGCGCACCGATTCGGCGTCCTTCCCCGAGAGCATCGGGATCTCCCGCCCGCGGGTGTACAGGTGGCCGCTCTTCCAGGTGACCAGGTCCGGGAAGCGCCCCAGGATCGTGTCGTACCGGAGGAGGTAGACCAGGGCCTCCGGATCGGCGATGTCCGAGACCGCGCCGATGCGGATGTCGTCGCTCTGGTAGAGCAGCCGGAACAGGTTGCGGCCGATGCGGCCGAACCCGGACAATCCCAGGGCGACGGGCATCGGGGGCAGGCTCCTCGGGTCAGCCCTTGAGGTGCTTCGCCAAAGCACCGCGCCAGGCGGCGCGGGCCGCGGCCGTTTCCAGGTCGACGACCGTCCCGCCCGAGGCGGCGATCGACAGGCGCCCGCCGCCGACCTTGCCGATCAGGCGCGCCGGTACTCTGGCCGCGAGGGTCATCTGCTCCAGGCGGGCCCGGCACTCGGGAGGGGTGGACACGACGACGCGCGTCGGCGCCTCCCCGAACAGGATCTCGTCGAGGCGGCCCTTCCCCTCCAGCGTGATCCCGGCCCCCACGGACCCGTCCGGGCCGCTGATGCAGCACTCGAGCAGGGCGAGGGCGAGCCCCCCTTCGGAGCAGTCGTGGGCGGAGGCGACGAGCCCCGCGTCGCGCGCCGCCCGCACCAGATCGTGCAGGGCCTTCTCGCGCTCCAGGTCGACCGGGAGCGGACGGCCCGCTTCGCAGCCGTGCAGAAGCGCCAGGTATTCGCTGCCGGCCAGGCTGCCCTCCGGATCGCCCAGCAGGAAGACGAGGTCCCCCTCCCTCCTGAACCACTGGGTGATTGCCCCCTTCACGTCCTCCAGGAATCCGACCATGGCGATCGCCGGGGTCGGGTGGATCCCCTTCCCCTCGGTCTCGTTGTAGAACGACACGTTCCCCCCGACGATCGGCGCTTCGAGGACCCTGCACGCGTCGGCGATGCCGTCGATCGACTGCTCGAACTGCCACATCACCTCCGGCCTCTCCGGATTGCCGAAGTTCAGGCAGTCGGTGGTGCCAATCGGCACCGCCCCGGCGCAGGCCAGGTTGCGCGCCGCCTCCGCCACCGCCAGCCGCGCCCCCTCGGCCGGGTCGAGATGGCAGTAGCGCGCGTTGCAGTCGACCGTCAACGCCAGGGCGTACCGGGTCCCCTTCAGCCGGATGACCGCCGCGTCCGAGCCGGGCCGCACGACCGTGTTGCTTCTGACCATGTGGTCGTACTCCGAGTACACCTCCTCGCGGCTGCAGAGATTCGGGGAGGCCGTCAGCGAGGCGAGCGCCTCCGTGCCGTCGGAAATGTCCTTGATCGACTCGAGCGCCAGCCGCGCCAGCCCGTCCTGCCAGGAGGGGCGGGCGCTCGGGCGCCGGTAGCGGGGCGCGTCCTCGACCAGGGCGTTCGCCGGCACGTCGGCCACGACCTGCCCCTTGAAGCCGATGCGCACGCGCCCCAAGTCGGTGACGCGGCCGATGACCGAGGCGTCCAGGTCCCACTTGTGGAACACCTCGCGGACGCGCTTCTCCGTCTCGCCGGTGGCCACCAGGAGCATCCTCTCCTGGGACTCCGACAGCATGATCTCGTACGGCGTCATGCCCGCTTCGCGCAGCGGCACCATGTCGAGATCGATCTCCATGCCGGTGCCGCCGCGCGCCGCCATCTCGACCGTCGAGCAGGTCAGCCCGGCCGCCCCCATGTCCTGGATGCCGACCACCATGCCGGGCGACTTCATCACTTCCAGGCAGGCCTCGAGCAGGAGCTTCTCCGTGAACGGGTCCCCCACCTGCACAGTGGGGCGCTTCGACTCGGAGATCGCGTCGAACTCGGAGGAGGCGAGAAGCGACGCCCCGTGGATGCCGTCGCGCCCCGTCTT
>JACOUZ010000223.1 GCA_016177515.1 Acidobacteriota bacterium | reverse complement strand
TCGATCCTGCTGATCGCGCGGATCCTCACGTCCAGGGAGCTCGGAACCTTGATCGGGGTGGCGCGGTCGCTGCACATGGAGCCCCTGGTCGAGGTGCACTCGGAGGAGGAGGCGGATCGCGCCATCGGATGCGGCGCGGCGCTGATCGGGGTGAACAACCGGGACCTGGCGACGATGACCGTGTCAATCGAAAACTCCCTGCGCCTGGCGCCGTGCCTGCCGGATGGCATCCTCCGGGTCAGCGAGAGCGGCATCGAGACGCCTTGGGACATCGATCGGCTGCGCGCCGCCGGATACCACGCCTTCCTGGTGGGCGAGCGGCTGATGCGCGCGCCGGACCCGGGGGCGGCCCTGCGGGCCCTCGTCGCGGGCGGCGCCTCATGAGCGTGCGCGTCAAGCTGTGCGGCCTCACGCGCCTGGAGGACGCCCTGGTGGCCCTCGAGCTGGGGGTGGACGCCTTCGGCTTCAACTTCGTGGAGGGGAGCCCCCGGCGCATCGCGGCCGACCGGGCGCGGGACATCTGCGCCGCCCTGCCCCCCTTCGTGGCCCGCGTGGGGGTGTTCGCGGACGAGCTGCCGGCGGTCATGGAGGCGACGGCCCTGCTGGCGGGCCTGAACTGCCTGCAGCTGCACGGCGACGAGCCGCCGGAGATGTGCCAGACGATCGCCTTCCCGTGGTACAAGGCGTACCGGGTCGGCCCCGATTTCCGGCCCGAGTCGGTGAGGCTCTACCGCTGCGGCGCGTCGCTTCTGGACGCCCGCGTGCAGGGAAAGCGGGGCGGCACGGGAACGACCTTCGACTGGAGCGTGGGGCGCCAGGTGTCGGCCTACAGCCGGGTGATCGTGGCCGGGGGACTGACCCCGGACAACGTCGGCGACGCCATCGCCGCGGCCCGGCCGTACGCCGTGGACGTGAACAGCGGAGTCGAGAGCGCCCCCGGACGGAAGGACCGCCGGCTCCTGGCCGAGTTCATGAAGAGCGTGCGCCGGGCGGCGCAGGAGCAGCGGGTGTGAAGACCCCCGACGAACACGGGCGGTTCGGCCCCTACGGCGGGCGATTCGTCCCCGAGACCCTGATGGGCCCGCTCCGCGACCTGGAGGAGGCCTGGAAGGCGGCGCGCTCCGACCCGGGCTTTCTCAAGGAGCTCGATCACTATCTGAAGACGTACGCCGGCCGGCCGACTCCCCTCTACCGCGCCGACAACCTGGCGGCGCGCCTCGGCGGACAGACGCGCGTGTACCTGAAGCGGGAGGACCTGGCGCACACGGGGGCCCACAAGATCAACAACACCGTCGGCCAGGCGCTTCTGGCGCGCCGCATGGGCAAGACGCGGATCATCGCGGAGACCGGCGCCGGCCAGCACGGGGTGGCCACCGCCACGGTGGCGGCCCTGTTCCGCCTGCGCTGCGCCGTCTACATGGGGGAGGAGGACATGCGGCGGCAGGCGCTGAACGTCTACCGCATGAGGCTCCTCGGAGCGGAGGTGCGGCCGGTTTTGGCCGGCAGCCGCACGCTCAAGGACGCCATCAGCGAGGCGATGCGCGACTGGGTGACAAACGTCCGGGAGACGCACTACGTCCTCGGCTCGGTCCTGGGGGCCCATCCCTATCCGGCCATGGTGCGGGACTTCCAGTCGGTGATCGGCGACGAGGCCCGCCTGCAGATCCTGGAGGCCGAGGGGCGCCTGCCGGACGCCCTGATCGCCTGCGTCGGCGGAGGCAGCAACTCGATCGGGCTGTTCCACGCCTTTCTCGGCGATCCGGGCGTGCGGATGATCGGGGTCGAGGCCGGCGGCACCGGCCTCGAGCCGGGACGCCACGCCGCGCGCTTCGCCGGCGGCAGCCTCGGGGTCCTGCAGGGGACGCGCACCTTCCTCCTCCAGGACGAGGCCGGGAACATCCTGCCGACGCATTCCGTCTCGGCGGGCCTGGATTACGCCGCCGTCGGCCCGGAGCACGCGCACCTGCGCGACACCGGCCGCGCCACCTACACGCACGTGTCGGACGACGAGGCGCTCGGGGCGTTCCACGCCCTGGCGGAGCTGGAGGGGATCATCCCGGCATTGGAGTCGGCGCACGCCGTCGCCTGGCTGCTGCGCGAGGGCGAGGGCGGCCGGCTGGGGTCGCGGGTCATCGTCAACCTGTCCGGCCGCGGCGACAAGGACGTCGAGCAGGTGGCGCGGCGCGCAGGGGAGGAGGCGGGAGGGGCGTGAGCGCCGGGCCGGGAAAGACGGGAGGCCGGATCGCCGCCGCCTTCGCGGGGGCGCGCGGCCGGAAGCGCTGCGCCCTGATCCCGTACGTCACGGCGGGCGACCCCGACCTGGCGACCACGCGCCGGCTGGTCGGAGCGCTCCGGCGCGGCGGCGCCGACGTGGTGGAAATCGGCGTGCCGTTCTCCGATCCGATCGCGGACGGGCCGGTGAACCAGCGAGCGGCGGACAGGGCGCTCGGGAACGGGGTGACCCTGCGCTCCTGCCTGGAGCTGGCGGCCGGCCTGCGCCGCGAGGGCGCCCCGCCCGTGGTGCTGTTCAGCTACTACAACCCGATCCACCGTATGGGCATCGGGCCGTTCGCGCAGGCGGCGGCGCGCTCGGGAGTGGACGGCGTCCTGGTCACCGATCTGCCTCCGGAGGAGGCGGGGGAGCTGCACGGCGCCCTGTCGCCGGCCGGCGTCGACCTGATCGGCCTGCTGTCGCCGACCTCGGCGCCCGATCGGGTGGCGAAGGTGTGCGCGCTGGCCGGCGGGTTCATCTATTTCATCTCGCGCACCGGGGTCACCGGCATGCGCGACGATCTTCCCGCCGGCCTGGAGGGGCAGGTGCGCGCCGCGCGCCGGGCAGCCAACCTGCCGATCGCGGTGGGGTTCGGCATCGGCCGGCCCGACCAGGTGCGGGCGATCGCGTCCTTCGCCGACGGTGTGGTGGTCGGCAGCGCCCTGGTCCGCCTGGTGGAGGAGCACGCAGGGGCCGCGGACCTGGAAGACCGGGTGGAGGCGTTCTGCCGCTCCCTGGCGGCGCCCCTGGGGAGCTGACGGCATGGCGCACAGGCGCGGGCGGAAAGGCGGTGAAAAACCCGCGCAGGCGAAGGGCGCGCGGCGCCCCGCGCGGCCCGATGAGATGGAGGACCTGCGCCGCCGGATCGACGCGATCGACAGGAGGATGGTCCGGCTCCTGAACGATCGCGCCGGCTGCGCCATCGCCCTCGGCCGGGTCAAGAAAAAGCGCGGCCTGCCGATTTACCAGCCGGCGAGGGAGGAGGAGGTCCTGGGCAACGTCCAGAGGACGAACGGCGGGCCGCTGCAGAAGGAGGCGCTGCGCCGGCTGTTCCTGAGGATCATCGACGAGTCGCGCCGGATCGAGCGCAGCGCCACGGAGGGGAGCGGCGCGCCGGCCGCGGACCAGGAAGGGGCTCCGGGACCCGCGGGCCCGGGACCGGCGGCCCGCGGACCGGCGGGCCCGCGGAGCCCGAAGGACTGAATCGGCTTCCGGGATCCACGGGAGAAGGAGGAGCGAGGGAACGCCCATGGTGATCGTGATGAGCGAACATGCGAGCGAGGACCAGGTCGAGAAGGTGATCGCCGCCCTGACGCAGAAGGGGTACGACGCGCACCGATCGACCGGCTCCACCCGGACGGTGATCGGGGTGGTGGGGACGAGCCGGACGCCGCTCGATCCCAGGGAGTTCGAGATCATGCCGGGCGTCCAGGAGGTGGTGAAGATCACCGAGCCGTACAAGCTGGCCGGGCGGACGTTCCAGCAGGAGGACACGGTCATCCGGCTGGGGGACGTGGCGATCGGCGGCCGCAACATCGTCATGATGGCCGGCCCCTGCGCCGTGGAGAGCGAGAAGCAGCTCGACATCATCGCCAGCTCGGTGCGGCGCTACGGCGCGCGCATCCTGCGCGGCGGGGCCTTCAAGCCGCGCACCTCCCCGTATGCCTTCCAGGGGCTGGGTGAGGAGGGGCTCGGGCACCTTCGCAAGGTGGCGGACCGGCATGGCCTTTTGGTCATCACCGAGGTGATGGACACCAACCAGGTCGATCTGGTGGCCGCCCACTCCGACATCCTGCAGGTGGGGGCGCGCAACATGCAGAACTTCAACCTCCTGAAAGAGCTCGGCCGGCAGAGGAAGCCCGTCATGCTGAAGCGCGGGCTGTCGGCCACCATCCAGGAGTGGCTGCTGTCGGCGGAGTACATCATGGCCGGCGGGAACCGCGACGTCATGCTGTGCGAGCGCGGCATCCGGACGTTCGAGAACTTCACCCGCAACACCATGGACATCTCGGCCATCCCGATCATCAAGAAGCTCAGCCACCTGCCGATCATCGCCGATCCGAGCCACGGCACGGGGTTGCGCGACAAAGTGATCCCGATGGCGCGCGCCGCGGTGGCCGCGGGGGCCGACGGGATCATGGTCGAGGTGCACCACGAGCCTGAGGCGGCCCTGTCGGACGGCCCGCAGTCGATCTACCCGGAGCAGTTCGCCGAGCTGATGGCGCAGCTCCGGATCATCGCGCCGGCGATCGGGCGGACGATTTGAGGCCGGTGGCCCCTGCGGGTCCGGCTCCGTTCCGCCGGGTCGCCATTGTCGGGGTGGGCCTGATCGGCGGATCGATCGGCCTGGCGATCAGGCGCAGGCTCCCCCGGGTGTGCGTCGTCGGCATCGACCGGCCCGCGGTCCTGCGGGCGGCGCGCCGGCGGGGTGCCGTGCAGGAGGGGGCGGCGTCGCTCGCCGCGGGCCTGGCAGGGGCCGACCTGGTGGTCCTCGCCCTGCCGGTGGATGCCGCCCTGAGGGTCCTGCCGCGGGTGGCGCGCCTGGCCGGCCCCGGGACCCTGATCACGGACGTGGGGAGCACCAAGGACCCGATCGTCCGCGCCGCGCGGCGCCTCGGCCTGGCGTCGCGCTTCGTCGGAGGACATCCGATGGCCGGTTCGGAGCGCTCGGGAATCGGGAACGCCGACGCTTCGATCATCCGGGGATCGCCCTGGATCCTGTGCTCCGCGCAGGCGCGCCTCCGGGGGACGGGCGTGAATCCTGCGGCCCGGCGGCTGGCTGTCCTGATCGCGTGTCTGGGGGCGCGCCCGGCGCGGCTCGACGCGCGGCTGCACGACGCGGTCGTGGCACGCCTGAGCCACCTGCCGCAGCTCATAAGCGTCGCCCTGGTGAACGCTGCGGCCGCCTCGCCCGCAGGGCGGTTCCTCGAGCTCTCCGGTCCGGCGTTCAGCCAGATGAGCCGGCTGGCCGCGAGCCCCCCGGCGCTGTGGGACGGCATCCTGAAATCGAACCGGCGCGCCGTGCTGCGGGCGCTCCGTGAGTTCATCCGGGAGCTCCGGCGGCCGGGGACGGATCTCGGCCGGGGCCTCGCGCCGCACTTCCGGCGGGCCGCCCGGGCCCGGGCCCGCCTGGCGGGGCGCGAGCGGGCGATGCGCCGGTTGCACTCGGGAGCGGGGGAGAAGACGTGACGGAAGGACCCTGTGCGGACAGGGGCCGCGGAGGGCGGGGCCGATCGCGGGCGGCAGGAGCGGCGGTGGTCCTGGCGGTCCTGGCATCGCCGCCGGCCGGCGGCGCCCTGGCGCAGGAGGAGGCGATCCGCTCGGAGGGGCGCCTGCTGGTCCTCAACAAGCATGACAACACCCTGATGGTCTTCGACGTCCCTTCCTACGAGAAGCTGGCGACGATCACGGTCGGCAGGGAACCCCACGAAGTCGCCGCCACTCCCGACGGCCGGAAGGCCTACATCTCCAACGTGCGCGACAAGAGCCTGTCGGTCGTCGACCTGAGGGCCGGACGGGTCTCACGCACCCTGCGCCCGGAGCGGCTCGACTTTCCGCACGGGCTCGCCGTGACCCCGGACGGCCGGCACCTGCTTGCCACCAGCGAGGCCAGCCGGCGTCTGTTCCTGATCGACGTGGCCAGGGACGTGGTTCTGCGCTCGGTCACGACCACGCAGTCGCGCGCCCACATGGCGGTCGTCCTGCCGGGAGGGAAGCGGGCCGGCGTGACGAACGTGGGATCCGACAGCGTGTCTCTCCTGAAGATTCCGGAGCTGCGCATCACCCGGAACGTTCCGGTTGGGGACGAGCCGGAGGGGATCGCCGCCACGCCCAACGGCCGCTGGATCGTCGTCGCCCTGCAGGGATCCGACCAGGTCGCCATCCTGGATGGCGGCTCCGGCGCCGTCCTGGCGCGCCTGCCGACCGGCAGGACGCCGATCCGGGTCAGCGTGACTCCCAACTCGTTCACCGCCCTGGTCCCCAACCGCGGATCGGACGACGTCACCGTGCTGGACGTGCTGCAGCGCCGGGTGAAGGCGACCGTGCGGGTCGGCAGGCGACCGGGCGGGGTCGTGACCGACGCGGCCGGAGCCCGCGCCTACGTCTGCAACAACGACTCGAACACCGTCTCGGTCCTTTCGATACCGGGGCTCGAGGTGACGCGTACGATTCCCGTCGGCGCCCACCCCGACGGGATCGCGTTCGTGCCGCGCCGGGAAGATTCCAGGAAGGCTCGCCCGCGCTCCCGATCTTCCGGGAACTGACGATGATCGCCACCAACAACGGATCGTTCCCCTGGAAGCGCCCGGCCGGTGAGGCCGGGCCGGACGGGGCCGTCCTCGATCGCATCACCCGCGAGGCGATCGGCCAGCAGGTCCGCGCCGGGCTCGACCTGATCACCGACGGGCTCGTCCGCAGGACCGATCCGGTCACGCAGATCGCGGGCCCTCTGGAGGGGATCACGCTGGGAGAGTGGCGCGCCGGCTTCCCGGGGAGCGGCGCCGGCTATCGCGTGCCGGTGGTCGCAGCGGAGATCGCCTGGAAGGGGCCTATCCTCTGCGAGGACTACCTGTTCGCCAGGGATGGCGCCGCCAGACCGGTCAAGCCGGTGCTCACGGGCCCCTACACGCTCGCCCGCCTGGCGGAGGATCGGGCGTACAACGATCGGATGGCGCTGGCGATGGGGCTGGCCATCGCCCTGAATCAGGAGCTCCGGGCCCTGCAGGCGGCGGGCGCCTCCTGGCTGCAGATCGACGAGCCGGCGCTCCTGCAGTCGAAGGAAGACTTCCCCCTGTTCACACGGCTCTGGGAGGTGCTCGGCCGGGGGATCGGCGCCGGGCTGTGCCTGCACCTCCAAGGGGGCGACATCGGCGGCCTCTACCCTGGTCTCGCCCGCCTGAAGCGGATCGCCTGCCTGAGCCTCGACTGCGTCGCCGGGCGGGCCAATCTCGATCTGCTGGAAGGCGCCCCGTTCCCGGACACTCTCAAGCTCTCGCTGGGCCTGGTGGACGGGCGGAGCGAGCGGGTGGAAGACCCCGAAGAAATCCGGGCCGCGCTCCGCGCGACGCGCGGTCTGCCGGGGGCGGATCGCATCCTTCTCGGCACCGCCTCCGATCTTGGCGGATTGTCCGTGGAGATCGCCTCGGCCAAGCTGCAAAGCCTGGCGCGGGCGCGCGACCTGGGCTTGTAGGAGCCGGTGAGCGGCCGGGAGGCCGGAATCCGGCATGTTATACTCGTCGCGCGCCGCCGGGGGATGGGCGGCGTCGGGGATGCAGGCGGGACACCATGCGCATAAGGACGATCTGCGGCACCCTGGCGGGAGCGCTGGCGCTGGCCTTCGCCGCGCCCGCCCCGGCGTCCCCGGGAACGACGCCGGCGCCCGGAGCGACGCCCGCCCCGGGGGTCACTGCGGTCGATCGGTCGGAGGTGCGCTTTACCATCGGCGAGGCGGCCCTCCTGGATCTGCTCAAGGCGGCGACGCCATATACCTTCAGCGTCGGCAACCAGTACCTCAAGTTCGACTTGACGCTCTCCGAACCGCGCGACCTGCGGCTGGCGGACTCGAAAGCGACGCTCAAGTTCCGCCTGAAGGGAAACTCGATACCGATCGACCAGGTGCTGGCGCCGGTGTTCACACTGCGACATGACGAGGCGCTCAACAGGTACTTCGTCGTGATTTCGAGCCTTCCGGTCCAGCTCCCTGGGATCGGGACGGTCGATCTGAGGGACTCGCTGCCCCGATTCGAGATGCCGGAGCTTATCGAAGACCTGTGGAGGTTCAGCGACCGTCCCGTCTCGCTCAATCTCGACATCCGCCGGATCGCCGTGCTCGACCGCAGGGTCGAGATTGGCGCCGTCGTGGTGTTCACGCCCGCCGTCCCGGGAGGGACCGGCGCCTCAGTAGGAGAGAGGCCATGATCGTCGACCTGGTGACGTTTCGGGTCAAGAGCGGCAAGGAACAGGAGTTCGAGTTCCACCAGCAGGAATGCATCGCCCTGATGCGGCGCGCGCGCGGCTTCATCACCCAGGTCCTCCTGCGCAGCCTGGAGAATCCCTGCGAGTACCACGCCGAAATCCGCTGGGTCAATCGGGACTATCGCGATCGTTTCTCCGCCCAGGAGGACCGGGACAGCAGGTCCCTCGCGCAGAAGCGCGCGGCGATTCTCGAAGGCGCGCCGAGCCACCGTCTCCTCGAGTCGATCTGACCGGCTGCCCTCCGCAAGCCGCGTCCGTAAGGCGTCACCCGCCCGCCCGTTCGCCGGGCCCCAGGCGTTCGGTGAGGAAGCCGGCGATCGTGCCGGTGAGGCCCGGCAGGCGGACGGCGAGGTCGTAGTGGGTCCCGGGACCGTCGACGACGAGGCTCCGCGGCCCCGTCGAGCGCTCGCGCCCGGCAAGTGCCTTCACCGTGGCGAGCGCCGCCCCTTCCTCCGAGCCGGCGACCAGAAGAACCGAGCGGGGATCGAGCGCAGCCAGAAGATCCCTGTAGGCTTCGGAGCGTCCCCAGGGAGACAGGAGGACCAGCGCCTGCGGTCGCGGGGAGGCCTTCACCCCGGGCAAATCCGTGCCTGGATCGCGGACCGCGCGCGCCGCCAGGAGAGCGCCCAGACCCGCACCGACCACGCCGATCCGGGAAGCGTCGACCCGCGGCTGGCGGGCCAGGAACGCGAGGGCCGCCATAACGTCCCGGTCGGACGCATCCAGGTTCTCGTCCAGCCGGGCGCTGAAGGCGCGCGCATCGGGCAGGGCCTCGTTGACGCTGCCGCCATGGCCGCGCAAATCGAGGCTGAGGACGACGAACCCGCGTGCCACCAGGGCGGCCGCCTGCGGCGTGCAGGCCGCGCGGCTGGATCCGAGGGGGTGGAGAAGGAGGATTCCGCCGGCCGGCGCGCGCGCGGCGCCCGCCGCCCGCCGTTCCTCTTCGCGGGGACGGAAGAGCGAGCCGGCGAGCCGGTGACCGTCGGCGGATGAGAGGGTGACCAGGGTGGCCCCGGCCGACCGGGCGTCGCGGCGGTCGGACTCCGCCAGTCCGCGCATTCCCTCTTCCATCCGCAGGTCCACGTCTCGCGCGTAGGCCGGCCCGCCTTCGCGGCCGATGGCCCGGATGGTCTCCCGCAAAGCGGCGCTGGTGGCGCGACCGCTCAGGTAAAGATCGAGGTAGACCGACACCGCCCGGTCACGCTCGCCGATCGCATGATAGGCATCGGCCAGGTGCTCCCTGATGATCGGCACGCCCGGAGCGAGGCGAGCCGCCTCCTCGAGAAGGGCGACCGAGAGCGGCAGGTCCCCTCGCATGCGGTAGGCCCATCCCAGGGAGTCCTTGATGAACCCCTGCCGCCTGGCGGGGTATTGCCGCTCCTCGGCCAGGCGCACCGCCTGCTCCAGGACGGCGACGGCGCGATCCAGGTTCATCCGGTTCCGCGCGTAGTGATAGCCGAGGGCGTTGAGCAGATCGGGATCGGCGGGATCGGCGCGAATGGCGCGCTCGTACCAGGATGCCGCGATATCCGCGCGGCCTGCGCGCGCGTGGTGATCCGCCAGCAGGCTGCAGGCGCGCGTCAGGTGAGGATTGGTCTTGCGCTCGGGGTAGTCGCGCACGAAGGCCTCGAGGGCGGCGGCCCGGTCGTCGGCCGCCAGGTCCGCGGCCAGGATGCTCTGGAACGACTTGCGGGCCGCCCTGTGGGTCTCCTTTTCGCAGGACGGCGCCAGAATGATCAGGCAGAGCGTGGCGAGGCCCAGGAGGGCACGGCCCGCCCGGTGGCCACCCTCGGCCTGCACGCGGGGAGCGGCGCGTCTCATGGTTCGACCCCCGGAGCCGCCCCGGCCGGCGCCGCCGGCAGTGCCAGGATCACGACCGTGCCGCTCCCTTCGCGGGAGCGCACCTCGATCGTGCCCCCGTGCTCCTCGAGCACCCGGCGGGCCAGGCCGAGCCCCAGGCCGGTGCCGCCGCTCTTGGTCGAGAAATAGGGCTCGAAGAGCCGCGGCTTGAGGGCTTCGGGGATGCCGCAACCGCTGTCCCGCACTTCGATGACGACGCGCGCCTCGCCGGAGGGTCCGTCGGCGGGGCGGGCGGAGACCACGAGGGCGCCGCCCCGCGGCATCGCCTGCAGGGCGTTCTCGATCAGGTTCACCAGGGCCCGCACCATGATGGCGCGGTCGACCAGAACAGAGGGCAGGCCGGGGGGCACGTCCCTCCGGATCCGGATCCCATCCGGGGCGGCCGCGGCGTAAGGCCCCAGGGCCTCATCGAGCAGCGTTCCCACCGGGCACGGCTCCGGCTGGAGATGCGGCAGGCGGGCATGAATCGAGAACTCCAGGGCGATCTGTCGCAGCACCTCGACCTGTTTCCGGATATTGTCGAGGCACTCCTCCAGGATCTTTTCGAACCGGGCGTCGCGTGCCTTGAAGACGCGGCGCACGTGCTCGACCGAAAGCAGGATGGGCGTGAGCGGGTTCTTGATCTCGTGCGCCACCCGCCGGGCCATCTCGGCCCAGGCGGCCAGCCGTCCCGAGCGGACGATCTCGGTGACATCTTCCAGGAGGACGATCAGTCCCGGCGGCCGGTCCTCCTCCGGAGCGAACGGGATGAACACGGCGCGCACGCGGCGCGGTCCTTCCGCCGGTACGCCCGCCTGCGTGCTCTGCCGGCGGCCGGCGAAGACGATCTCGACTTCGCGCTCGACCCCCCGGGCGAGCGCCCGGCGGAGGGCGGAGAGGAGGGGGGCCAGGGCGGGATCGCCTTCCAGGTGCCGGTGCAGGTCGTCGCCCGCCACCGGGCCGCCACCCCCGCCGGCCAGCAGGGCCTGGGCGGCCGGATTGACGGTGATGATCGTGCCCGCAGAGTCGATCGATACCACTCCCGTGGTGGCGCTCTTCAGAACCTTCTCGATGTAATCGGCATGCCGCCTCAGATCCTGCCGCTGCTGGCGCAGGGAGGCCGCCATGCCGTTGAAGGCCTCCACCAGGAGGGCGGTTTCGTCGCTGGCCGTCACGTCCACGCGCGCGTCGAGATCCCCCACCGCCACGCGCCGGGCGGCGCCCACCAGGAGGGTGATTGGACGCGAGACGCGGACGGCCAGGACGTGCCCCACCAGCGCCAGAAGCAGCACGGCGAAGCAGGTGACGATCAGGGCGGCATCCCGCACGTCCTCCTCCTTCCGGGCCGCGGCGTAGCGGTGCTCGAGGAGGGGAATCGAGATCAGCCCCATCGTTCCCTGCCGATCGATGCGCATGGGCGCGCTGACGGTCAGGTAGTCGAGTCCCACGGTGCGGTCCTCGGCCAGCGAGAACGGCTTGCCCTCAAGGTAGATCGCCCGGTACGTCTCGCCGTTCAGTCGCTCGTTCAGGAGCCCCGAGCTGTAAAGCTCGCGCGTGCTCGTGGAGAGCAGATCAGCGCCTACGTAGATGTTGATGTCCTGCCGCACGACCCGGCTCAGCCAGTAGACCACGTCGTCGTCCAGGGAGCCGCCCTCCTCGGGCCGGGTGACGGTGAAGTAGTCCTCCGCCACTCGCCTCGCCGCCTGCAGGGAGGCGAGCCCCGAGGTGGCGATGTCTCGATCGATCCCGAGGGTCGTCGAGCGGGCGGTGAAGTAGGCCAGGGTCAGGAGCGGCAGCAGTCCGGCGAGCAGGAAGACGGCCACCAGCCGGCCGGAATAGGTGGCGGCGGGAGCGGGTCGCGGCATCCGCAGCCAGGCGGACCGCCGGATCGCCTGCGCGATCCCGGCGCCCAGGAGCGCCAGGAACGCGTTCAGGAGAAAGACCCTCAGGTAAGAGGCGAGCAGGGCCGTCCGGCCCGGGTGGAGGTGCGCCAGCGCGAAGACCTCCTGGGGTCCCTTGAAGTAGAGGATGAAGGCCTCTCCCCCGCGCAGCTGGTCGATCGCCCAGGCGCGGCCCGCCCGCTCCAGGGCGCCGCGGGCGGGGAGCGGCGGGGGAGGGATTTCCCCGCCCGACTCGTAAAGGCGCCGGAGGTCGTTCGAGAACACGGCCATGAGGGGATCGGACCGCAGCAGCTCCGGATTGCCGCGCGGCGGAGTGCCGGCGCGGAACAGCCACGCCCCGACGGTCCGACCCCCAACCATCGGCAGGTTGTCGTAGTCGTCCGAAACCGTCAGAACGACCAGAAGCGGATGACGCGCGCCCCCGACCCAGCGTGATCCGAAGATCACCGGTTTCCGCACCGTCGTCCCGGCTCGCGGCGGCAGCGTGACGAGATCCCCCCGGGCGGCCGCCACCGCTTCCTCGAACGACACATCGAGCGTCGGCGCGAAGTCGACGGCGAAACCGCCGCGCGCCTCGCCATCGGCATCGAAGATCCGCACAGAGGAGGCCAGTCCCTGATCGGCGATCGGCGTGGCGAGCCAGAGACGATAGGCCGCTCCGGAGCCTGCCCGCCCCTCGGAGGCCAGGGCGGCCAGCGCCCCGAAATCGGGATCGCGGGCCAGGGACATCGAGGCCCGCAGGGCCCGCCGCCGCAGCGCTTTCTGCTCGAGGACGAGAGGGCGCAGATCGTCTTCGAAGACGTCGCGCCGCAACCGATCGTAGGAGTGGTGCAGCAGGGAAGCATAGCCGAGGGTCAGCGCCAGGATCGCGCCGGCCGCGCGCAGGATCCGGGGGACGCCGGAGGCGCCGGCTCCGCGCAGCCAGCGGAGCCACGGCCAGTCGTCGGCGCGCGCGCCGTGGCGCAGGATGACGTCGACGAGGGCGCGCAGCAGCAGGCCGGCGGCCAGCGCGAACAGAAAGAGACCCGCCTGCAGGGCCAGGCGGGGGGAGGCGAGCTCGCCGATCTCGATCCGGCTCAGGTCCAGGCGGGCATCCTGGACCAGCCGGTCGAGAAAGCGGTGCAGGGCGAGAACGGTTCCGGCGAACACCAGGATCCCCGACGCCAGGGCAAAGGCGCGCACGAGGCGCGGGCGGCGCGACGGGACCCTGCGCCCGACATCCTCCAGGGCGAGCAGCAGGATGAAGGCCTGGGCGCAGCAGGCGATGGCAGTCAGGAGGAAGTCGGCCGGTGAGCGCACGAGAGCCAGGAGCGGCGACGCCTGGTCGGAAATCTCGTAGACCGGCAGACGGGTCAGGCCGGACGGCTCGGCGAGAGCCAGGAGCGCGGAGCGCACCGTCCAGACGGCCGCGCTCGCCATCAGCGCGCGTCCGGTTCGTGAGCGGATCCCGTCCTTCCGCAACGGCAGGATCCAGGCCAGGAACATCGCGGCGGCCAGAACCAGTCCGCCCAGTATGCGGAACAGCCGGCGATGCGCCCCGATCTCCTGCGAGGCCCAGCGGTCGCGCAAAGTCACGATGGCCAGGCGCTCCCCGGAAGGAGCACGCAGCGGGAATGCCAGCGTGGTCCCGGACTCACTTCCCCTGCGTCCCCAGTGGCGGTCACCCTGCCGCGCAAAGAGCTCCGCCAGGTCGTCCTGTCCGCCCCGATCCTCGCGCAGGCGGACGGCGGCCGGCCCGGCTTCCTGCCAGTGCGGCAGAAAGGCCAGGCCGGTGGACGACGGGTCCCGCGCCAGGGTGCGCGGCGCCGGATCGAGGGCGAATTCCACGACCCAGCGGACCCCTGCGGGGGAGCAGGTCACGGCGTACAGACGGCGGGTCGCCGCGTCTCCTGCCGTTCCGAAGGACGGTCCCGGGCAGGGAAAGGACATCAAGTCCTGCGGTGGGCCGGCGCTGTTCCCCTGCCAGGCCAGGAGCGATCCGTCCGCGCCGTAAATCGAGAATCCCAGGCGCTCCGGCGGCAGCCGGCTGCGCCCTTGCGCCTCGTGCAGAGCGCCGAAGGCGTCGCTCCGGTCGCCGACCGGCGCGCCGGCGGGGTCGATCGGCCGGACGAGGCCTTCCAGAAAATGCCCGAAGTCCTGTTCGAGAAGCCGGGCCCGCGCCTCCAGGCGATCGCTCGCCCCGGCTTCCCAGCCTCTCTGGAGGAGGCGCACGGCCCGGATCTCGAGCCCCCCCAGCGTGCCGACGATGAGCCCGGCGGCGCCGAGGACCAGAAGGGGCGACCGGGCGGTCCGCGGAATTCGGGGCGTGCGGAGGACCGCCAGAGCGAGAACCCCCGCGGCGGCGGCGGTCAGGGTGAGCCGAACCGGCGTCGAAACGAGGAGGAATCCGAGCGACAGGTCGACGCCGAGGATGAGGAGGATCAGCCCTTCGAGAACCAGCAGGAGGGCGGCGGTCACCGGTTCACTTCAGGTCGCGGTTCTCGTCGATGACATGGCGTGATCGGGAGAGGACTGCCGATCTCCGAAGGCGAAGCCGTATGCTAATCTACGCCCGCCCGCGAGTCAAGAAACGGGGCTCGGCAGGAGGTTCCCGTCGCCAATCTGGGACCCGTCGAACGTCCGGCGCTCATGATGCTCGTGGCGCTCAGCCTGGCGCATCCTCTCCGGGCCAGCGAACCGGAATCCCGCGACCTCGGGGACCGCGCCGTCCGCCACGTCCTGGCGCTCGCCGGGACCATCGGGCCGCGCAAGACCGGCACCGAGGCCGATCGGCTGGCCGTCGAATACGTGCGCGGCCGGATGGAGGAGGCCGGGCTCTCGGTCTCCCTGCAGGAGGTCGCCGTCGCCCCGTACGCGGACGGCGAACGTTCGCTCGGCTCCTGGAACGTGATCGGCCGGCTCGAAGGGACATCTTCCGAGACGATCGTCGTGGCCGCGCACCACGACTCGGCGGGCGACTCGATTCCCGGCGCCAACGATGATGCCTCCGGGGTGGCTGTCCTCCTCGAAGCGGCCCGGGCAGCGGCCCGGCGGCCGCACCGGCTGACCTATCTGTTCATCTCGTTCTGCGCCGAAGAGGAGGGGCTCCTGGGATCGCGCTTCTACACCGGGCAGGCGGGTCTGCCGGCGGTGAAAGCGATGATCGCCCTCGAGC